>NZ_JAKMUV010000012.1:0-53788 GCF_027570165.1 Corynebacterium macclintockiae | reverse complement strand
GATCACCTCGCTTATCCTCGACATAAAGTGTGGACGGTTCGATCCCGGAGGAGGGATCACGAAGTGGAAGCGAATCGACGAGGCCATTAGTCGGCAGCAGGTTGCCCAAGGAGACGGCCGCCCCCTTCTCGCGGTCGCGTGCAAAGCGGTCGAACCTAGTCGCTTGATGTCCGCGGAGTATCCCGAAGCTGCTGAGCACTTACATGCGGAGCTCGACACCGTCCTGTCCACCGAAGGCTACGGGCTAACCGACGACGGGCGGGCCCACAAACTGGCACGTAAGGCAACCTTCGAAGAAGCCCGCAACAAGGCGTTGAGCTTGAGAGAACACCTCCAAAAGCGCGGCTCCCACGAGGAAATTCTCAAGCACTGTCGGGAAGAACTTCTACAAGACGAATCGGACTACTACGAGCTCGTTTTTGAAGCGGCCAAAGGTTTGGAGGATAGAATCCGCCTGCTGTCTAACAGCACAATGGACGGACGCAATCTCCCGCAGAATGTGCTCGGGTCGAAGAATCGCAAAGTTCCAATCAACTCGGGTGCAACGAAGACACAGCGCAATGAGCAAGATGCCGTCGCACTTCTCGTTGAGGGCGTGATCGCCGGATTCCGCAATCCACAAGCCCATGAGACGAGGCTTAGCTGGACAGTGACGAAGGAGGACGCTCAGGACGTCCTCGGTTTGATGGCGCTCATCCACCGGCGCCTCGACACCGCGGAGGACATTCTGCGCGGCGGGGGTGCTGACACTGTGAGCTAAGAGCCGTTGATGGCCTCGGTGACTTCGCCCGCCATGAGCTGAGCAATACTTTTGCATCGAAGCGCTCGCCCTGCTTGACCGTGACCCAATCATCGTTTCGGAGCGAGATGAGCGCTGACGAAACAATGGGAGACCCGTTGATCGGGCTCGTCCAGGTACCACCGTCAACGACGTACTCATCATCAGGGGTGATAACGAGCCGCTTGTACCTGCACTCAAAATCCGTCGGCCGAGTCTCCGGCTGGGATTTTCTCACTTTGAGGTCCTCGAACGACTCGGCGAGGGTTTCTCGCACCGTGTCCAGGTCGGTGGTGTCGTGGACAACGTGAACCGACTCGACGTAGTAGTCGTTGCCAGAGGCCGCGAAGATGCGGACGGGTTTATCAAACTTCGCAGAGGAGAACGATCCGTCATCGAAAGACGTGGTCGTCCCCGCCTTAACGTGGTCGGTTAAGCCCGGAACCATGTACGCCAACGGCATGTTCGACAACGTCGTTGTCACGCGAGTTTCCGCCTCGGAGTCCGTATCGGCTTTCGTTGCGGGTTTCGGTGCGAGCCCTTGAGCCGCCCCGCCCTTCTGCTTAGAAGCAGGGCCGGTGTAAGCGGTGTTACGCACTCGTCGGCCGTCTTTGGTCTTGACGAACTCTAAGTGTGCTTGACTCGGGCGGTGAGCGGTGTCTTTGCGGCGTGGCATCGTTTTCTCCTTGCGCTAATCGGCGGGTGCGCCAGAGAAACTAGCCGGAGGCGTCGAAGTTCTAACCTGCAACGACCGAACGTTCCGTTAGACAGACCACTGCCGGGATACCCGTCTTGCGAATCGCAGCCGCCTTCCGTTTCGCTTTACCGAGGTCTGTGGTGCGCCCGAAGAACTCCGAGCCGCACTCGCTCCATACCTCGTAGCACCTGTCATGGAAGCAGGTCTGCGCAGGTTCCCGGGGTTGATCCTCAAACGGGTACTGCCCCTCCCGTTCCAAGACATGCTGCTCGAAGTGGTCCTCGGCTATCAGCGCTCCGCGCTCCCACAGTGACAAAGCTCCAAACGGCGCTTCTGCTTCCAGACACAGCAATCCGGTTGGCCGGTCGGTGCAACGGAGCAAGGTTTAACAGAACACGGGTTGTGGGTACAAAGAGGGTATGACTAAGTTAGCTGGCTAAGTGTGAGCAGATCAACCTTAACTTTTTTTCACTAGTCAGACCCGAGAGCGCCAAGTTGGAGCCTAGTCTCCATGTCCTTCTTCAACATCACTGTTTTGATCACTAGTATCCAATACATCTACATCCGCGTGATTCCAACGGAAGCTACTATCCGCTTTAGTTAACCGAGCGCATTCCTGCTTCCATTCCTCGTCCGTCAACAGAATTGCCCAATTGTCATTATCTAATTCATCCTGCGATTTCGGATAGAACTCTTCAATGTTGGTTATACGGCTCCAGGTGTAATCCATAATCGGATTGTGGGGGTCGACTTGGAAACAACACCAAGCTCTAAGCCAGTTAATGCCTTGTTCTGCCGTTCGCACGATTTCTGCAAATTCAGGATAATCATTATCGGCATGCTTGATCCCTTTGTAAGCGGTGTTAAATCTGCTAGCCCATTGCGCAGGATGCAACATTGCAATCCTTGGCATGCTAAGGCATATCCGTTTCAGATAGACAGGAAAACAGTTATCTACTGTTCCCCGCTCTACTTGGCCAGGGATTCTGTGCCCGAATTCCTCTACCGCAACTGCTACATTTAACAGCCGATTCTCCCAAGAGATCTTTTCGGATAAAGCTCTTTTTAAAGCATCGACACCGGGCTTATTATTTGCCCAGAACTCTAGCCAGCGGGAAAGAACCTCGGGGTTTTCCGTGGAATAGTGGATTAGCGCCTCAGGATTTCGGCCTTTTTCTATATCAAGCAAAGCACCCTCGTTACCTAAAGTTTCGACTCTACACTCCTCCCAATAGTCAGGATCGATTGGTCGATGATTGAGGTCAAGTACCGGATTGCTACTCGAGCTAACGCTTCGCTCAGAAAAACCAATAGGTTGACCGTATATGATCGAAAGAAAGTCGAGAATTGCGGAATGTTCCTCAAACGCAACATCACGTTCTTCTGGCTTCTCCAGCTTTGTGATAATTCGAGCAATGCTAAATGCCTGTAGCCCCTTGCCCATTCCGATTGACTCAGTACGTGCTTCAATAACAATCCGGTGGTTCAACTGTCCCTTAAACGGAATTGTCTTCGGCTTCTTGAGATTGATCGCCAGCCAGTTTTTATCGTCTCTGTAATCGGAATCGATAAGCTCTGTACACTCCGGCATCCAGTTACGCAGCATCGGCACGTACGAAACAACCTCAGATGCGTTCTCCCATGTCCTGCCATTTCCATCGAAGATCAATTGTTGAGGTCGCAGTTCCCACCGTTCAACTCCCTGAAATGGCCCCGCACCCTGCACCTGAATTGTCCAGCAATTTGCTACCTCGACTTGCCCCAGTTCGTCTACAAAAAGGAAGTCAAACGAACGGTTCCAGGTGCCACGGGGAGTTACCGAACCCGTCCAACGTTCCTTAGGCTCGGCATATTCCGAAACCAGTGAGATCACACACTGACCACCCCGTCGTGATAACGATGCTGAAATTGGCGCATGTCCATCTGAGATGATCCAACCTTGCCGATCCCGATCTGCGGTCAAAACGTTATTGGTTTTCAATTCCCAGCCAATCCGAAAGTAGTTTCATCAACCCTGCGAAATGGGCAACCCTAATTTTAACCATGTTCCTCAACTAACTGTTCATAATTTGTCTGCAAAAGACACTGAGAGTGCAGATTTTCAAGAATGCGTGAGCGGCCTGCACGTCTACAGCAACATGCTCGCCGTCGGGTTCGAGAAAGCGGACGGCGCTCTCATTGCGGCGCATGAAAATTTGTAGGCTCGCGAGGCTGTCTCGGTCGAGGTGTAGGTCAAGGTGCAGAAGCACTCGGTCGTTGTCTGTTCGGCTGTGCCGGCTGGGGTGGTGGAGGTTCATGGGAGCACAGCCTGCCTATTCATCCCTGGTAGTCGTCAACCACGGGGGCACATGTTCTCTACTCACCAGCGTGACGTTTCAACCGCGGGTCGTTTTTCGGATTCGATCCGCTCCCACGTTGCCCCGTAGACGGCGGCTTTCTCTCCCTGTGCCAAGCGTTCACCTACTTCACCGAGGGCGGCACGAGCCTACCAGTGGACGGACAGGAGCTGAAAGTCCTCGTCACGTACTTCGAGTCGGAAACCCGAGGCGGGGTACGTGTCGCTCAGCGCATTGCCGTGGAGGGCATAAAACGTGTGGGGCGCAGCCTGGTCAGCCCAGGAGTCACCGGGGCGTTGTCGTGGAGTCTCAGTCATGGAATGACAGTGTGACGTCGCCATCGGTTTACCGCCAGCACCGGGGGTACAAGTTACGACCGGAGATGCGACGACAATATGTTCGAATCGAGGCGTTCATTTTCTTCGGGCTTGTCTGACCTCCCCGCTACGATAAGACAGACAAGATCAATACCGTCCCGACGAACGAAGCGAGGCAGCGAAGCGGTGGCCGGAGCGAAGCAACTACTTGAGTTGACCTGGTTCAACAAAGACAAGGCACTCATTCCCAGTGAGGAAGGCAAGTACGCCTACGAGTGGGTTGACCCCAAAGACCCCCGGTACTGCGAAACCCGCACTCTCGTCATTGACGAAGTCGTCACCGGCTCGCAGTCTCCAAAAAAAAGAGGGCACCCAGTACTCGGAACGCGCTGACCTGGAGCCCACCGACGACAACCTGCTCATTCTCGGCGAGTCAGGCGACGTGCTTGAGGCGCTGACTCGGGTACCTGAGCTTCGAGAGAAGTACCTGGGGAAGGTCAAGTGCATTTACATTGATCCGCCGTTCAACACTGCCCAGACTTTCGCGAACTACGAGGACAACCTCGAACACTCCGTGTGGCTCACCATGATGCGTGACCGCCTCATTCACCTCCGCAAACTGCTAAGCGCTGACGGGTCGATCTGGGTTCACCTTGATGATGTGGAAAACCACCGCATGCGCGTACTCATGGACGAAGTGTTTGGAGCCGGCAGTTTCGTTGGCGAGATGGTGTGGGAAAAAGATAAAGGTCGTCGAAACGATACCGGTATTTCCGGAGCCAACGACTTCATACTCGTCTACGCCCCCATGGGTAACCAATGGAAAAATGCCCGAAATTTGCTGCCTCGTTTGGCATCGCAGGATGCGCGTTATCAGAATCCAGATAACGATCCGCGTGGTCCATGGTTGCAAGGAGACAACGGTACTGCGAAGAGCGGAACTGAGGCCAACAGATTCCCGGTCACTTTGCCCTCCGGCAGGGTAGTGACACCACGAGGAAGATACTGGCGTTTCACTCCGCAAGGGTTGGAGGACGCCCGAGCGGAGGGGCGAGTTTGGTTTGGCCGCGATGGCGACTCTCTGCCAGTCATCAAACGCTACCTCACTGATGTCCAGCAAGGCCTGGTTCCAAGAACCTGGTGGACGGCCGACGAAGTGGGGCACAATCAAGAGGCGAAGCGGGACCACCTGAACAAAATGTTCCCTGAGCTGGAGGATACTTTCGCTACCCCTAAACCAGAGCGTCTGCTGGAGCGAATCATCCATATAGCGACGAATCCCGGTGACATCGTTCTCGATGTATTCGCAGGTTCTGGAACTACAGCTGCTGTCGCACAAAAGATGGGACGGCGTTGGTTGTCTTGTGAACTGGTTGAAGACACCTTTCGGCGCTTCACACGCCCACGGTTGGAAAAGGCCATCAATGACAACGACCCAGGAGGAGTCACCTTTACGAAAGATCGGGAGCCCAAACCCGGTGTGGAGGTGCCAGAGAAGTTCGACACAAAGAAGATGGAAGACGCTTCCAAACTTCTGCGAGCCATCCGTTCCGAACGAGACCTGAGCGACGACGAAAGCGCCGCGATTAAGACCGCTCTTAAGTTGATCGCCACCCGCCCCAGCACTGTACGGAACTGGCGCGGAGGCGGCGGCTTCACAGTTGCCCACCTTTCGCCACAATGTTTCGACTATTCACCGGAACTGAACCTCGTCACGCTCACCGAGGCGGCAACCGGACCGACATTGGTCAACTCTGTGGCTGCGAACCTCAACTTCGCGCTCACACCCGATCACCGTCACTTCGACGGCAAGCGCGGTTCCATGTTCCTCAAGGTCGTGGAGGGCCGCCTTGACCGCGAAAAGGTCGAGGAGCTGCTCACACACCTCGGGAAAGGCGAAGGCGCAACGCTTGCCGCAACGGAACTCGAACCGGGAGTTCGACAATTCGCGAGGACAACTGACAAGCCGTGCCAGATTGTCCACATTCCCAACGACATCTTTAGCTACTCGGGCACGCAGGAGGGCAAGTAGACATGGCACTTCCAATCGCACTTGACCAAGGTCTTATCGACACTATTGCGGCCGAGTTCGACCTGCGCGACCCGAACAAGCGAGCGTTGCGTCAACTCATTTTCAGCCTCACCGGCGACTTCGATCCACAAGAACCGATGGTCATGCACATGGCTACCGGAGCGGGCAAGACGTACCTCATGGCCGCGCTCATCGAGTATTTGGCACGATTCGACCTCACGAACGTGATGGTTGTCGTCCCTCCTTCGACGGTCTTGGAGAACAAGACCGTCCAGAACTTCACGCAAGGCTCGCGTCGCTACGTGGGTGGTTTTTCGGCCGCGCCACAGGTTGTCTCCCCGGGCAACTATGGTGCTTGGCGAGCCGGCCAGTCGGAGGTGTTCCGCGACACCGCCGACGGTCCTATGGTCTTCGTCTTCAACGTGACACAGCTCATCGAGCCAAAGAAGGCTGACGCTGCTGCGGGCACCGAGGACGGCATGCGCCGCAAGATTCGAGACCACCAGGAAGAAACCGGATCACTTTACGACCACCTAGTCGGCCTCGATGACCTCGTGGTGATCGCAGACGAATCGCACCTTTTCGGCTCGTCCGCGAAGGCGTTCAACCAGGCGCTCAAGGACCTCCGCCCCGCGGCAACGATTGGTCTGACCGCTTCGGCATCCGATACGGACCATGTCATCTTCCACTACCCGCTGTACCAAGCCATTGAAGACGGCTACGTGAAATCCCCGATGCTGGTGTACCGCGAAAACGGTTACCCGAAGGACTCCGCAGAAGAACGCCAACTCCTCGACGCAGTGTCACTTCTTCGCAACAAGGAAGCAGCGTACGAGGCTTACGGCGCAGCCAACTTCCCCGGTGAAGCTGGTGAAGCGAAACGCACAAAACCACTGCTGTTCGTGATCTGTGAAAACGTGGCCCACGCGGACGAGGTGACAAAACTGCTCCAAGGCCCAGGGTATTTCGATGATCCAGAGGCAGTACTCCAGTTCGACAACAAACACAATGACGCTGTCACGCTGCGGCGCCTAGACGAGCTCGACAGCCCGGCCTCGACGGTGCGGGCCATCGTCTCAGTTGATCGGCTCAAAGAGGGCTGGGACACCAAGAGAGTTGCGGTCATGTGCGCTCTTCGCGCCATGTCCTCAGACATTCTCACCCAGCAGACAATGGGTCGCGGCCTCCGGTTGCCTTACGGGGTAAGGACGGGTATCGCGGGGCTCGACCAGTTGGACATCTTGAGTCACAAGTCGTTCAAGTCACTGCTCAAAGACGAGGACGTGCTGCACTCATTCGGTCTAGGGGATGCCGCTCAAGGCGCCATCTCGGGAATGGACGTGGAGGAGAGTTTCCTCCAAGGAGAGCAGCAGGTTCAACCCCAGACCGGAGTGGCCGGCCACGGAGACAACCAAGCCACCCCGGGTGCTGGCTCGACGGCGTGGCCAGGCCCCCAGGCCGGTGGTAACGATGCCGATGCTGGACAGGCAGGCGCCTCTACCGCTGGGGAGACGACACAGGTCACCGGTGGTGAAAACGGAGGCGTGAAGTTCCGCAGGGTCGGCGACGACGAGTCCATGCAGAACCAGAATCCGATTCCCGCGACGGTCATCAAGGTCAACCACGAGTTCGCGGGGAAAACGTTCCTGTTCCCCTCAACTGTGATGGCGAAAGCAACGTCGCCGTTCCTCTTGAGCCACATTGACGACGAGGACATTATCCGGGCTGCGAAGCGTGTCTCGGACTCCAAAGAGGCGCTCACCCGTGAAGAAATCGTGGTCCGAAGGGACAAGCTCGACACGAAACGAAGCGCCGACGCGGAGGTCGAATCGGCTCCCGTGGCGGAAGACGTTGTCATCAAAGAACTGACCCGACGCGTGTTTGGACTTGGTGTTGTCACCCAGGACAAGAAGAACGCCATCACCCTGGCTCGGTATATTCTGCCGACATTCATGCAAAACGCGGGCATCGACCACTGGACAGAGAAGGCGAAGCAGTCCGCAGTTGACGAACTCGTCGCCCTGGTCAACGCGAAAGCGAAAGAGCACGCCAGCAACTTGCAGACCGAAACGACCATCGTTCCGGTCGAATTGCCGATTGACGAGGTAGTGACCTTGCCATTTGGCAAAGGGGTGCTCCAGCAACTCTCGAAAGACCAGCAGGCGAAGTTCAAGCCGCGAGAGTTTTACGACGGGTGGAACCGCGGACTGTTCCCCGCAGCGAGCTTCGATTCGTGGGGCGGCGAGTACTTGCTGGCTCTGTTGCTGAACTACACCTCGGACATTGTCTGGTGGAAGCGGCTGTACGTCTCTGACGGGGCGTCAATCATGTACAACACGAAAGACACCTACTACCCGGACTTCGTCGCACAAGATGCCGCCGGCACCATGTGGATCATCGAGGGCAAGTCCGACAAGGGACGAGATGACGAAACGGTTCAAGCGAAACGAGCCGCGGCCCGGGTGTTGGTACGCGAACTGCTCAGCGAGGACGACTTCGAGGGCCAGGAGTGGGGCTACGTCATTGCCTACGAATCAGACATTCGCGCGTCCGAATCGTGGGAGGACTTGAAGCGGAAGTCGAATCCTGGCTTGTAGGGATACAGATGGTGAAAGACCTTCAATGAAGAAAGGAAGGTGTAAAGGCTTGGGCAAAGAACGAAATCCAGATTCGGTAGCAGCACTAACCGGGCTTCTCGACGCGAGAAGAGACCGGATGCTTTACACGTACCGCACTCAAGAGAAAGCAGCAGACCGCTACCAGCAATGGGAAAAATGCCGCAAGACCACTTCGATCATTTTGACAGCCTTAACTGCGGGTGCTTTCCTAGCGAGCTTGGGGGGCCTGTTTTTCGATCCCGAGGTGAACGCTGTTCTGGTTTCCGGGGCGGCAGCGTTGGCCACAATGCTTACATTTTTGGGCGAGTCTGTTGACTGGAAGAAGTCTGTAGAAGCCCACAGAGCGGCCGCAGTGGACCTACGTACCATTCACAATCGGTACGAGTCACTCACCTGGGATATTGAACACGATGCAATCTCTCTTGAGGATGCTCTGGTCAAAAGAGACGAGCTGGAAAGGGACGAAAGGAATCTGCTTTCGAAATCACCGCGAACAACGAGTGGGGACTACAACAAGGCTGATGAAGCGATTAATGGTAAAGAAAAACCTCAATCCACGCAGAAGGAAATTGACGCACGCACGCTATGGCGGAGGAAGTAACCGTAGTGGATCAGAACGAGCTTCTCAGTGAAACATTAAACAACCTGAAAATCGACAATGCGAACATCATTGAGCAACGCCGCGATGAGATTACCAAGGCCTTAAACAAAGAGTTTGCCGGTTCAGAGTCTGACTCTACCAACCGGTTAATGGTTGGGTCCTGGGGCCGCCACACCGCTATACGCGGTATCTCTGACCTCGATATGCTGTACCGCTTACCTGCATTTCTTCGGGACGAATTTGTAGCCGATGGAGGTGCTTACAAGGCGCTAAGCCAGGTTCGAACCGCTCTCAAGCATCGGTACCCTAAGACCGAGATTGGTGTGGACAGATATGTCGTGAAAGTCCAGTTTGGTGACTTCAAGTTCGAGGTACAACCGGTTTTCGAAACCGATGAAGGTCATTTCGAATATCCCGATACGTACAAAGACTGTTGGAAATTAACAAAGCCGAGGGATGAGATTGAAGCCATCCGTGAGCTCGATGGATCAACAGGAGGCAAAGCTCGTAAGCTCTGTAAGCTGACGCGTGCTTGGAAGAAGAAGCACGATGTCCCGATTAACGGCCTCCTCATCGACACACTCGTTCATCGTTATCTCGCTTCGCAACTAGCCGATGATGTGACGCTTCCCAGACTTCCGATACTGATAAAAGAATTTTTCGACTACCTCTCCGAGCTGCCCAAGCAGGACACTTGGTACGCGCTCGGCAGCGGGCAGAAGATCACTAACGAGAGGAACTTCCAGAACAAAGCGAAGGAGGCACTTTCACTCTGCCAAGATGCAATCGCGGCCAATGGTAAGTCCACGATGAATCAAAAATGGAGGTCCATATTCGGAAAGTGCGTCCCTCTGGATTCGAACGATCAGGCGCGGGCTACTCGGTTGGAAACCTTCAACTACATCGACACTGAACAGTTCATTGAAGAGCGTTTTCCGACGGCAGCTACTGTCAGCGAATTAGCTGTCGAGTGCATGGTTACGCAGAATGGCTTTCGATCTGGACCGTTGAGACGAATCCTGGAGACCTACAATTTCCTGCGTCCACATAAGCAACTTGATTTCACGGTAGATACGAGAGACCTACCGCCGAGAACTGAGCTCTGGTGGAAGGTTCTCAATCGTGGAGACGAGGCTAAACGGCGGAACCAAATCCGCGGCCAAATTTTCAAGGATTCCGGAAAAGGGAAACATCGGGAATCTACCTTGTTTAGTGGCCATCATTACGTCGAGTGCTACGCCATCAGGGATGGTGTTCTGATAGCCCGCGGACACGTAGATGTACCGATTAGTTGAGCCCTACTGTTCGCGCTTGGGGGCGAGTTTGGACTCAATGCGATTTTTCCACGGACTGAAGCCTCCGTTAGAGAACGATCCTTGCTGCTAGATTAAATTTCGGAAACCGCCTCATGAGTCGCGACATAGTTGACACTTCAGTCGTGGCAAGGTTGCTATTTCAACCACAGCATCGCGGACACGCTGGCACCCCAGCCCCCCCCTACTTGTGAGTTGCCGTGGATGTGAAACGCGTCTCATCTAAGAAAGGGTTTAACGTTTCCTGAGCGTCGACCCCTTTTCTTGGTCTAACCTAAGAGCGATTGCAATAGAAATTGCATGTTTTTGAAACCTCAAAAGGAGACCCCCATGAAGCGTTTTGCTACTGCTGCCGTCGCTGCTGCGACAGCCCTCAGCCTCGCTGCTGCCCCAGCTCAGGCTGCTCCGAGTACACCCACTGACGCTCAGAAGATTGAAGCCGCAAAGCTAGTTGGTATGTTCGTCCTCCGTGGAACCGGTGCTGCACCGAACACCAAGGCGACCGGAGAGATGGCTGCAGGATCCGTCATGGCAGGCTCTTCTGCCAAGACTGCTTACGGCGCCACCCAGTTCGGTTGGACCCTCACCTGGATCGCCGTGGCTGCCGCAGGCATCGGCCTGATCGGCGCCGCTGCAAAGCAGGCTGGCATCCTGCGTTAAACCACTGCATCACTTTTCTGGCCACGAAGGTGCCTGACAGTTCTCGTCAGGTACCTTCTTCCGTGAAAAGTCCCTTCTTACTAAGGGACATGTAGCGCTCTTCTCTGTTAACCGTTAGCTCGGCCTCGAAGTATCGGCCCTTTTCGTCGACGATTCTCCACGCGCGCTGATATTCCTCGGGTTCAATCTCTTCGACGCGCCAGTCTGGTCGCATGTGGGAAATACCTTCGATACTCCACGCTGGGTCATCGCACTGCGACAGGATGCGATCCCACTTAACGAAGATCTCTTCGATAGTCATCTCTGGCATGGGAATGCTGAACCCATCCAGCAAGAAGGTTGCGAATGTGCCGCTCTGATTGATGGGGACGTACAAGAAAACGGTCTGTGGGCCAAAAATCTCAAACGCGGCATCGCCAACGTCCCCCGCAACCGAAGTAACAGCATCCTCGCCCGGCTGATATGGAACCTCCTGATTAACAAAGCCAGGTAGATCTTGTTGCAGCCCCCACTTTCGCATCGCTTCCGCAGCGTTGCTGACATTCAGACCGGCTGTATTCCCTTCCTGAGCTTGCCCAGACCATCGCCACAGAAGCGTTGGAGGGTCCTCAGCGACAGAAGCGATTAGGTGAGCATTAGCTGTTAGCTCTCCCTTAGGCCCCTTGAACACAAAACGGTGGATGCCACCATAAGATTCAATGTTGTACTGCCATCCCTCACCGAGTTGGTCGATTATGAAGTCAATAATCTGCTCGTTACGTGCTGTTGCGTAGAGAGTCGCGTGCTGCCCGACTCTGCGAATATCGGGGATCATGCGGTTAAACTAACACCGCCCAATTCAGCTCGCCCGCTGAACCTCGACCCCCTGTCCGGGCCGCCCGCTATGGTTGTAGCCATGACTGCGAATAGCCGCTTTAACCCTATTGACGCCCTCCGCTCCCTCCCCCTGGGCAAGTCCCAGAAGTCCGCGGAACTGGATCTTCCAGCTCCCACTCCGGGCTCCTTCGCTGTGATCACCGGCGCTTCCTCCGGCATCGGCAAGGCCATCGCTGAGGAGCTCGCCCGGCGCGGCTACGACCTGCTCCTGGTCGCCCGCACCGTAGCCCCAATGCAGGAAATCGCGGATGCATTCCCGGACCGCGACGTGCAGATCCGTTCCGTCGACTTGGCGGATGCGCCCGCCCGCGCAGAGCTGCTGGAAGAGCTGCGCACCACCCCGGTCAGCATCATCATCAACTCCGCGGGCGTTGCCACCTTCGGCCAGTTCAAGGACCTCGACTGGGACTACGAGCGCCTGCAGTTCGAGCTCAACGCCACCGCGCTCTACGAACTCACCCAGGCCGTGCTGCCCGGCATGCTGGAACGCGGCGAGGGCGGCATCGTCAACGTCGGCTCCGCCGCGGGCAACATGGCCATCCCCGGAAACGCCACCTACGTCGGCACCAAGGCGATGGTCAACACCTTCACCGAGTCCCTGCACTACGAGCTCAAGGATCACGGCATTAAGTGCACCCTGCTGGCGCCCGGCCCGGTGCGTGAGGCTCGCAAGGAAGACGAGCAGCTCACCGAGGTTGACGATGCCGTACCGGATTTCCTCTGGACCACCTACGAAGACTGCGCCATCGACACCCTGGTCGCGCTGTCCAAGAACAAGCTCCGCGTAGTCCCCGGCCCGCTGTCCAAGGCCATGAATTTCGTCTCCACCTACCTGCCGCGGAAGGTCACCGCGCCGATCGTGGGTAAGTTCTACTCCCAAATGGCAACCGAAAGCGACTGATTCCGAGGGGGCGTCACCAAAAACGACATAGAATTATCAACAACAGAAAGGAACCTCCGTGAACACCACCCCGAATCAAGTTGCCAAGAACGATCGACTCGTGTGGGTCGACTGCGAAATGACGGGCCTCGACCCGGACCAACACGTGCTGGTAGAGATCGCAGTGATCGTGACGGATGCGGACCTGACCCCGCTCGACGAGGGACTGGACGTGGTGATCCACGCGACCGAGCGCGACCTTGACCGCATGGATGCCGTCGTGACGAAGATGCACGGCGAATCCGGACTGACGGAACAGATCCGCGCCTCCGACTTCACGCTGGAAGAAGCCGAAGAGCAAGTCCTGGAGTACGTGAAGAAGCACGTCCCCACCGCAGGTGTCGCACCGCTGGCAGGCAACAGCATCAGCGTCGACCGGAAGTTCATCACCCGCTACATGCCGCACCTGGACCAGTACCTGCACTACCGCATGATCGACGTCTCCAGCCTGAAGGAGCTCGCCCGCCGCTGGTACCCGCACGTGTACAACGGCCAGCCCGCCAAGGGCATGACGCACCGCGCGCTGGCAGACATCAAGGAATCCATCCGCGAACTGGATTACTACCGCCGCGCAATGCTGGTGGAAGCCGACCCGGCCAATGCAGACGTGAACGCCGCCGCGAAGGCAGCGACGGAACGCTTCCCGATCTAGCGCCGCTTTAGCCCGCGTTCAGACCTCCCGACCTGGCATTTTGGTTAAGTCGCGGGGTGTCGGCTAACATGAAATCCGCTGTTTTCAACAGCAATGGTGACTGTAGTTCAGCTGGTAGAGCACTAGGTTGTGATCCTAGGTGTCGCGGGTTCGAGTCCCGTCAGTCACCCCAAATCTTTTCCAAGGTCTAGTGATGCTAATGAGTAACACCGATCTTCAAGCAGCGTTTCGGGACGTCTTCCGCGGACACCCGGCGGGGGTAACGCTGATCACCGCGACCGTCGACGGCGAGCCCGTCGGCCTGACCGCATCGTCTGTTTCTTCCCTATCGCTAGACCCACTGTCGATCAGTTTCTCGCTGATGAAACGCACGGGTTCGGCAGGCAAGTTGCTGCGTTGTAGCAGCATGTTGGTGCACTTTCTTAATGACGCCCAGTCCCCCATCGCGCACTCCTTCGCCACCTCGGGCGCGGACCGCTTCGCGGAATCTCAAGGGTGGGTAACCGCGGAGACTGGCGAGCCGCTGCTGCCGAATTCCCGGGCAGTGATCCGCGCGCGCATTTCCGATACGGCGCAGGCCGGGGAGGCCACGCTGGTGGCCGCGGAAGTGCTGGATGTGTCGGAGACTTCCACCGATTCCGCGCTGCTCTTCCTGGGCCACGAGTTCTACAGCATCGACGGCTTGCAGCCCTTCTAGCGGCGGCGCAGCTGGGCGCCACGCGCGACGCGCATGCGGCGCTACGCGCGACCTTCCGCGGCTTGTCGTTTCCGCCCGCGGCGCTACGCGCGGCGGGTGGCTTCGTAGCCGGCCTCATCGACCGCGTCGACGACCTGCTGATCCGTGAGCTCCCCTGCTGCGCCGTCGTGTTCGAACGTCAGCAATCCCTTGTCGGCGCTGACCTCAATGTTCGTGACACCCGGAAGGTTAGAAACTTCTTCCTTGACGGCGTTTTCGCAGTGTCCGCAGCTCATTCCAGTGACGTTGTAGGTGTATGTGCTCATGATGCTTGCCTTTCTTTGCCGTTGCTTTCGTAGCCTTCTTAGTTTTCAGCGCTTCGAAAACACGCTTTATTCCACGGTATGCCACAGCGGGTACGCCATACTGCACTGCATGGGCTCGCAGTGCCTGCACCTCGAAGATATGTGCGCGCGGACACGCGCGGACACGCGCGGACACGCGCGGACTTCTCCCTCCCTTTCAGGGGCAAATGTCCCAAATCTTCGAGTTATTGCGAAAACCAGAATCTCCGCCAAAATCCGACCCCCTCTGACCTGCACAAACAGAATAGTTATGTTCTAAGACGTGGAATTTGGGACATTTGGACTCCCCAGGGCATCCCCGAGTGCCCCGCGCCCCCAGAAAAATCCCCGGATTCACGGCTGCTGTCCAGGGATCCCTGCCTCACCTCCCAGCCAGCCTCTGACCCCCGTGGACTAGCATTAATCTCCATGGCCCGCCTGCCCAAACTCCCCCTCCGCGCACGCTTCAGCGCCAGCGCCACCGCACACCCCAGTGCACACCTCAACACCACCGCACACCCCAGCGCCGCCGCCAGCATCCACGACGACCCCGGCGCGCTGTACACGCAGGCCTCCACCGCCGCGGCCTCCCGCATCATCCGTCGCTATTCCACCAGCTTCTACCTGGCCAGCGAACTCCTCGCGCCCACGGTGAAACTGCACATCCGCAATATCTACGCTCTCGCCCGCATCGCGGATGAAATCGTCGACGGTACGGCTGAGGCGCTGGGCTTGCCGGCCTGCGGCGTCACCAAAACACTCGACGACTACGAACGCACCGCCCTCGCGGCGCTAGACACCGGCTTCAGCACCGACCCCATCGCGCACGCCTTCGCCTTCACCGCGCGCTGGGCGGAGTTCGACCGTTCCTGGACGGTGGATTTCTTCGCGTCCATGCGTTCGGACGCCCCTAGCTCCAACTCCTTGCCCCTCCCCGCCTACGTGCACGGTTCCGCGGGCGTGATTGGGTGGATGTGCAACGCGGTGTTCGCCGCACACGCCGAGCAGGCCGGGCGGCCGTTGACCCCGAAGCAGCGCGCCCGAACCGACGAGGGCGCCTACGCGCTGGGCAGCGCCTTCCAAAAGGTGAACTTCCTGCGGGACTACAGGGAGGACACGGTCGGGCTGCAGCGCTCCTACCTGCCGAAACTCACGGAAGAGTCGAAGACAGAGCTGGTGGACGAGATACGCGGGGAACTCGCGCAGGCTCACGCCACCATGGCGCTACTGCCGCTGGCCGCGCGCGTGGGTGTGCTGGGCGCGCACGATCTGTTCGCCGCGCTGAATGAGCGGCTGGCGCGCACGCCCGTCGAACAAATAAAAACGGCCCGCGTGCAAGTGCCGCGAGACGAAAAGGCGAAGATCATAGCGCGCGCCGTCCCCCGCGCCGCGCGCCTGCGCTAGCCGTCTGCGTTCCCGGCCTTCCATGTCTTCCACGGGATATTCCAGTCACCCAGGCCGTCGGAGCCGTTCAGGGTCTCACCCTGCGTGTTCTTCACCTCTACAATGTCGCCACGCTTCATGTTGTTAAACACCCAGGCAGCGTTTTCGACGGTCACGTTGATGCAGCCGTGCGAGGTGTTGGTGTTGCCCTGCGCGTACACGCTCCACGGCGCGGCGTGGATGTAGATGCCGGAGTAGCTCATCTGCGTCGCATACTGCACGTCCGTTCGGTACGCCCCAGAGCCGGTCAGCCCGAACGTCGAGGAATCCATCGTCAGCGACTCATGCTGATCACCGATGATGTAGGTACCGTTCGGCGTGGGGTACTGGTAGTCCATGCCCAGGGAGACCGGCATGGTCTGCACAGTCTTGCCGTTCTTCTTGATGGTCATCGTCTTGGTCTTGTCATCCACCAGCGCACGCATGTCGTCGCCGATGGTGAACTTCGCGCTGCGGTCCTCGCCGCCGTACACGCCTTCACCGATCTTGGTGCCGTAGAGGTTCGCCTTAACGTTGACCTTGGTGCCGGGCTTCCAGTACTTCTCCGGGCGCCAGCGCACGTCCTGTGCCGTGATCCAGTAGAAAGCACCTTCCACCTTCGGCGTGGTTTCCACGGTGATTGCGTCTTCCACGGCCTTGCGGTCTTCCACGGGGGCGTCAAAATGCAAGGCGATGGTTTGGCCGATGCCAACGGTCGAGCCGTCGAGTGGGGCGAGCGCGCCGTCGAGCGTCATACCCGGGGTCATGGTAGTGAACGTCTGCTTAAGCTTCTGTTCGCCCGACTTTGCGGTCAGCGTGTACGTGCGCGAGTAACCAAGCTTCGTGGGCACGGTCCATTCGGTCTTGTCGTCGTTGAACTTGCCCTTGACTTCCTCGCCCGCGTCGTTGGTCAGCGAGACCTTGTCGATCTTCTGGCCAGCCTTGACCTGCACGTGCTCGGTGACGTCGACCTCGTCGTCGCCGTCTTTGATGTTGGAGGTCAGTTTGTTCTCGGCCTTCTCGTCGCCGTTGCCCTGCTTGCCCGTGGAGGAACTTGACTCGATCTGATGTTCGTTGTTGTCGCGATCGATGGTGCAGGATGCGGTGAAGCCAAGCAGTGCAATGCTTAACGACGCCACAGTGATCCGTGAGAAGGTTTGGCCGAAAACCTTGGTGCTGCGCAAGACTAACTCCAAGAAGAAAAGCGTGTGAATAAAGTGACTGTTGCTGAGAATAGCGCCTGAGAGCACCTTAACGTTAGCCAATTCGGCGCGTTCCAGCGGTTCGTGGCTTAAACGTTATAAACGGTGGGCTGGGGTGAGCCAAGCAGGGTGGGA
Source organism: Corynebacterium macclintockiae (assembly GCF_027570165.1). NCBI lineage: Bacteria > Bacillati > Actinomycetota > Actinomycetes > Mycobacteriales > Corynebacteriaceae > Corynebacterium > Corynebacterium macclintockiae. Next base: position 36,189 of record NZ_JAKMUV010000012.1, on the reverse strand, counting down.
GGCCGGGGAATTCAAGCGGGCAGCTGTGCCGCGTTGCCGCGGATTGACGACCCCACAGCCGTACCGCGCAGGCGTACTGCACTGAACACTTTAGACGCAATCGCATGCGCATAAAATCCCCTTCCGACCTGGCGATTTGTGTTGCAAGGCCACTGCGGTATAAAGTTTTCCACGTTGCCGAGGCGCACAGCGCTTCGAATAACGCGGGCTATTAGCTCAATTGGCAGAGCAGCTGACTCTTAATCAGCGGGTTCGGGGTTCGAGTCCCTGATAGCCCACACCGCCAACTCCCCCGTTCACTTGGAATCTTATCCGGTGAGCGGGGGTTTTACTTTCGATTCATCGGCTTCTCAATAGCGCTTTCAAGAGCCGAATGTCCCAAATCTTCCATTCTTAAGAATTTCAGCGATTTGACGGTTCCGTCAAAACCTCCTGACCAGCAGAAACAGAATAGCTATAAAAGTAGAGTGGAAGATTTGGGACGTTTTCCCTCTAACGTCAGGCGATCGTCGTCCACTGCGAGGTAGTTTGCGGGGTGGCTTGCGCCGGAATTGACCCTTCCCGCTCCCGCCCCTCCCAACGGGAATATTCGCGCTGCCAGGGCGGTTATCGTTAGTTAGGAACGCAGGCGCAAGAGCAGTGCAAGCGACCGGCGCTGCAAGCTATCAGCGCTGCAAGCTATCAGCACCACAGTCAGGAGGCATCAACACCACAATGACGGACACAACGGCAAACGGAAACTCCCCAGCAAACTCTCTCGCCCCGCTGAGCCTCCTCGACTTCGCCACCGTCTTCAAGGGCGAACGCCCCGCAGACGCCTTCGACCGCTCCGTCCAGTGGGCCCAGCAGGCCGAGAAGCTCGGATTCGAGCGCATCTGGTATTCCGAGCACCACAACATGAAGTCCATCGCCAGCTCCTCCCCCGCGGTTCTTATCGCACACATCGCAGCGAAGACTTCCACTATCAACCTGGGCGCGGGTGGCGTCATGCTCCCGAACCACGCCCCGCTGGTCATCGCCGAGCAGTTCGGCACCCTCGCGGAGCTGCACCCAGGCCGCATCGACTTGGGCCTCGGCCGCGCACCTGGCACCGACCAGATGACCTTGCGCGCCCTGCGCCGCGAGCCTTCCGCCGCAGAGACCTTCCCGCAGGACGTCGCCGAGCTCTACGGCTACCTCAACGGCCCGTCGAAGATCCCCGGCGTGGAGGCCGTGCCGGGTATGGGCACGAAGGTGCCTCTGTACATCCTCGGTTCTTCCCTGTTCGGCGCGCAGCTGGCCGCGCACCTGGGCCTGCCGTACAGCTTCGCCAGCCACTTCGCGCCCGCCGCCCTCACGCAGGCGGTGCAGGTGTACCGCGATAATTACCAGCCTTCGGAGCGCCACCCGGAGCCCTACGTCATCGCCGCGGTCAACGTCACCGCCGCCGATTCGCAGGAGGAGGCCGAGGAGCAGTTCCGCCAGGTCTGCCGCACCCGCGTGCGCGTCATGGCTGGCCGTGGCCGCAGTCTGACGGAGGAGGAGCTGGACATGCTCATCGATTCCCCCGCCGGCCAGCAGATCCTGGATATGCTGCGCTACTCCGCCGTCGGCACGGGCGATGTTGTCCGCCGTTACCTCGAGGAATTCCGCACACACGCTCAGGCCGACGAGCTCATGGTGTCGCTGCAGTCGCCGTCGACCGCCGAGTCGCTGCGGTCGATGGAGATTCTTGCGGACGCCGCCTCACTCTCCCCCGCCCAGCGCTAACCACTAGGGTTCTAGCGCTGCGTCTCTCGCGGCTCCGGCCGCCCGTCGGCCGCGCCCGCGCCGAACACCAGCCGGATGATCTGCGGCGCGTAAGCGCCCACCACCAGCATGGCGATCATACGCATCACTTGGATGACCGTGACGATCGGCTGGCTGCCAGCGTCGTGCGCAAATGCCAGAACGGCGTAGATGCCGCCCGGCACGGTGGCGAGGTAGGCGTCCAGAACCTTAAAGTCCCACAGGCCAGCGATGGCGAAGGCCGTTCCGATAGAGCTTGCGATCATCAGGGCAATCACGCCCAGGATCACCGGCAGGGCTCGCACGAACTGCCGCAGCGCGCCCTTCGTCAGGGTGCCACCGGCCTGCACGCCGATCAGTGCGTAGGCCAGTTTCTCCAGCAGCCCGTTCGGAGCGATGAACTCGTGCGGCACGCCGAACACCATCACGCCGATCATTGCGAACGCGATACTCAGCAGCAGGTACGGCGAGCTGATACTGAACCACCGCGCCGTCGCGCGCGTAAACGCCCACACGGTCAGCCCCACGGCTGCCGCGCCTACCATGCCCTGCCAGTTCGTCTGCAGGCCGTCGAGGAGACTCTCTTTCCCTATTGACGCCCCCTCGGCCGCATCTGCCTGGTCGCCCCCGACGCGGCCGAGAAGCGTGACCAGCCCGGGGAGGGTCAAGACGATGATGGATACCCGCAAGTATTGGGTGAGGGTGACGAAGCGCGTGTCGGCATTGAGCTCCCGGGAGAGCATCACCATCGCGCTGGCGCCACCAGCGAGCGTGGCCAGCACCGACGTGGCCGGGCCAACCCGGTGGATGCGCACCAGCAGCCAAGAGGCCAGCAGGCAGACCGCCAGCGTGACGATCAGCGACATTGCGGTCGGGCCGGCGTAGGCAACGATGGTGCCTACGTCGACGGTGGTCAGGGGCGAGGAACACAAAAGGGCGATGATCACCTGGGAAGGGATCATCGCCTTTTTGGGCGGGCTGACCTGCCGGTCGCTGAAGATGGCGTAGAGGCCGAAGACGATCAGGAAGGAAAAGATCCAGGCGGCAGGCACACCCGCCGCTTCGCAGGCGAAACCTGCGGCGATCGACAGGACAGTCAGCAGAGCCAGAGTGGCCAGCTTCGCGGGGTTGGGTAGTGCCAGTTGTGGCAACGGCAACCGCTTAGCGGGTTGCTGCGAGCAGGCGCTGGATTTCCTTGATCTGCTTCTTTTCCTTGCGCTTGGAGCTGACGGCCAGGGCGGTTAGCAGTGCGACACCAGCGACTACGCCACCGAGGATCATCTGCACCTTCGGCTCCTTGAGGGTGTTCACGGCCTGGCCGCGAGCGTCATCCGCAAGGTTCTTCGGATCCGCACGGACGGACAGCTCCTCCAGCGTCCGTCCCAGCTGGTTGCGGGTGCGTTCAATGTCGCGCTGGATGGCATCGATGCTACGGGCCACGGAAGTTTCTCCCTATATTCGAACGTTTAAGTGCTACCTGAACATTGTAAATGATCCCGCCCGCTGGCGCTTTCGCTAGGGTGGGGTGCATGACTGAAAACAGCAACACCACCGCAAGCCAGCCCACCCGACTGCAGGTCGGAGACAAGGCCCCGGAGTTCACCCTGCCCAGCGATTCCGGCAAGAACGTGAGCCTGGCGGACTACGCGGGACGCAAGGTCATTGTGTACTTCTACCCCAAAGCCGACACTCCCGGTTGCACCACGGAGGCCTGCGATTTCCGCGATTCCCTCACCGAGCTCAACGGTCAAGGTGTCGACGTGGTCGGCATTTCTCCCGACAAGGTAGAGGCTCTGGAGAAATTCCGCGATAAGTACGAGCTGACCTTCCCCCTTCTTTCGGACGCCGACAAATCCGTCATGGAGGCTTATGGCGCATATGGCGAGAAGAAGAACTACGGAAAGATCGTCCAGGGCGTGATCCGCTCCACGTTCGTTATTGACGAGGAAGGCAAGATCGCCGTGGCGAAGTACAACGTGAAGGCCACCGGCCACGTCGCGCGCATCGCAAAGGAGCTGTAGCGCTTGCGCGTGCCCATGCACGCGTTGCACGGCGCACCGCCCCGCCACAAGCACACGGCCCCGCCACAGAGGCGGGGCCGAAAAAATTTGTGCGCCTGGGGAGACTTGAACTCCCACGTCATAAGACACTGGAACCTAAATCCAGCGCGTCTGCCAATTCCGCCACAGGCGCAAAAAGAACGCGGACGACCGCGTCTCCTCCTTCATGCTAGCAAGCGATCCCGCGGGAAAAGAAATTAGGCGGAACAGGCACGACAGGTAGAATGTTCCAGTGTGAACGAACACTCCGAGATTGACGGCAAGGCCCCTGCCCACCCGTTTCCGCTGCGCGTTCGCATCATCCAGATCATCTTCCTGGTGCTGGCGGTGATCGCCACCCTCCTTCTGGCGTGGTGGCAGTGGAACCGCTGGCAGTCCAACGGCGGTAGCTTCCAGAATCTGGGCTACGCCATCCAATGGCCAATCTTCGGCATCTTCTTCGTCGTGGCGTACCGCAAGTACATCCAGTACGAAAAGGAGCGGCTGCAGGGCGACGTTGCCCCGGCTGCTCCCGCCCAGCCTTCCGATGACATCACCGAGGTACCGCAGGACTTCCTGCAAGCCAACAAGGCTGAAGATATCTGGGTGGATGATAGGCGCGAGCGGGCGAGGATGAGGGCGTCCAAAAATAAAGAGCGCGAGAACAACAACGAGAAAGGGCACTAAGCAATGACCAACGAGCAGACCACCGCGATCCACCCGGAGCGTCAGGCGCGCGTGGCGAAGTCGCTGAAGTTTTACTCCGTGGCGGCGGTGGTGACCGGTGTTTGGCTGCTGATCCTGCTGGCGGAGATGATTTTTAAGTACCTGATCCTCGGCAAGGACAACACCCCGGAGTGGTTCAGCTACATCGGCCCGGCGCACGGGCTGGTGTTTATGGTCTACGTGATTTGCTGCCTGGACCTGGGAACGAAGGCGCGCTGGGAGCCAGCGAAGTGGGTCACCACGATGCTGGCGGGCGTGGTGCCTTTCCTGAGCTTCATCGTGGAGAAGAAGCGCCGCGACGAGGTTAAGGCCGCGTTCCAGCTGGACTAGCGTCGCGCGGGCGCCACACCGCGCGGTTACTCGACCAGCGAGGTCTCCACGGCGACTGCGTCGATTTCCTCGTCGGTCGGCACGGGCGCGCCCATGGCGTGCGGCTCGGCTTCCGGCTGCTCCCACGTGGACTGCAGGCACGCCAGAATCGCTACGGCCGCCGCGCGAGTAGATACCTGGAGGGTGGACAGGTCCGGCAGGAAACCCGGGTTGTGGTTGGTGGGGATATCGATGTCCAACCGCCCGGCGGATTCGGCGCGCTGCCACTGGCGGCGCGGGGTAATTCCGATGGTCCAAAGCATGTAGGGGCAGCCGAAGGACTTCGGGATCACGGAGAAATCCTCGGAGGCCGTCCAGGGCTCCATCTCTATGGAATCCTCGCCGAAGGAACTATCGAAGTGGGGGCGGACAACATCGTAAACGCCCTGGTCATTGTCGGTTGCGCCCAGCATGCCCACGAACTTGAAGTCCGGGTTACGGTCCGCGCCCGCGGCCATAGCTTCGGCGCGCACCACGCGCTTGATGGCATCCACGCACTTCTGTCGCAGCTCTTCGTCGTAGAAGCGGCAGGATAGGGAGATCTTCGCGGAGTCCGGGATCACGTTGTTCGCCTTTCCTGCTTCCACGGAGGCGACGGTGATCACCGCGAACTTGCCCGGCGGAACTTCGCGGGACACGATCGTCTGCAGCTTCATCACCGTCGAGGCCGCCAGCACCACCGGGTCGACGGAACGGTGCGGCATGGAGGCATGCGCGCCGCGACCGTAGAGGGTGATTTCGATGGTGGTAGAGGAAGTCATCACCGGCCCCGGCGCGGAGTACACCTGGCCTGCCGGTCCGGCGACGATGTGTTGCGCCAGGCAGACGTCGGGTCGCGGAATGATGCGCCCCAAGCCGTCGGAGACCATCTTGTGTGCGCCAATTGACGCCTCTTCGGCCGGCTGGAACAGTGCCACCACCGTGCCAGACCAGTGGGCGCGCTCTTCGTTGAGGATGCGCATGGCTCCCAGCAGACTGGTGGTGTGCTGGTCGTGGCCACAGGCGTGCATGGTGGCAACGCGCTCGCCGGATGCGTTGAGCTGCGAATACGTGGAGGCGTAGTCCACGCCGGTTTTCTCCGCGACGGGCAGACCGTCGAAGTCGGCGCGCATCAACACTGTAGGGCCGTCGCCGTTTTCCAGCACGGCGGTGATGCCGTAGCCGCCGATGTTGCTGGTGACCTCCCAGTCAGGGAAGCCCTCCAGTTCCTTGACGATCCGCTGCGCGGTGACTTCCTCCGCTCCCGAGAGTTCGGGGTGCTGGTGGAAGAACTTGTACACGTCCTCCATCCAGCTGAGGTCGGCCTGCGACCCGGCCACGATGCCGCTGGGGCTTGTGGGGCTAAAAGTGGCCTGGTCGCTGTCTGTGCCGGGGGCGGTCACGCGAGGGATCCTTTCTGCTGCAATCTCTTGAGTTTTGGTGTTTGTAACGTGTCCCATCATACGTGGGTTGTGCACGCCCGGCGCCAGGCCTGCGGCGTGCTGGACGGCATCTTTACGGAACTCTAATCCGCCAGCTGCGCCAGGATCTCCACCAGCTGACGCAAGGCTTTGCCGCGGTGGGATACGGCATCCTTCTGCTCCGCCGTCAGCTCGCCCGCGGACTTACCCGCCAGTTCCTCTTCCTGGCCTTCCGGCAGTTCGTCGGGTGCGAAGAGCGGGTCGTAGCCGAAGCCGCCCTCGCCCTGTTCGGCGTGCAGAACACGCCCGTACCAGCGCCCTTCCACGGCGTATTCGGTCTCCATGTCGCGCTCGGCCGCCACGTCGGCGGGCAGCTGCAGCACGCAGGAGGATACGAAGTGCGCCCCACGCCGCTCGTCCGGCACGTCCCCCATCTGCGCCAGCAGCAGGTCATTGTTGGCCTTGTCGTCGCCGTGGCCGCCGGACCAGCGGGCGCTCAGCACGCCCGGCATGCCATTCAGTGCGTCGACGGCCAGCCCGGAATCGTCAGCGATCGTCGGCAGGCCGGTGTGGCGCACGCCATCGTTGGTCTTGATCCGCGCGTTGTCCACGAACGTCGCGCCGGTCTCCGGGGTCTCCGGGTATTCCGGCACGTCCCCCAACCCGACGAGTTCAATGCCGGTCACGTTCGCCGCTTCCAGCATGCGGTTCAGCTCCGCCAGCTTCTTCTTGTTCCTTGAGGCCACCAGTACCCGCACGGTGCCACTCCCCTTCTCTTGTCGCGTTTACTTCTGCTGTTTTAGAGTTCCTGCGCCAGCGCCGCCCGCTGCGCCTCGATGAGTTCGCGCAGGCCGCCCTCGGCCAGGTCCAGCAGTGCGTTTAGCTCCTCGCGGGTGAACTCCGCGTTCTCGCCGGTGCCCTGGATTTCCACAAAGCGCCCCTCGGCCGTCATCGCCACGTTCATGTCCACGTCCGCCCGCGAGTCTTCCTCATATGGCAGGTCAAGGCACGGCACTCCGTCGATGATGCCGACGGACACTGCGGCGACGGGTGCGCGTAGCGGTTGCCCTGGTACGACGCCCCTAGCTTGCAGCACGGCCAGCGCATCAGCCAAGGCCACGTAAGCGCCGGTGATGGCTGCGGTACGGGTGCCGCCATCGGCCTGCAGAACGTCGCAGTCGATGTTGACGGTGTTCTCCCCCAGCGCCTTCAGGTCGACGGCGGCGCGAAGTGCGCGGCCGACGAGGCGAGAGATCTCCTGGGTGCGTCCCTTGACCTTGCCCTTCATGGATTCGCGCGGCATGCGCTCGTGGGTGGAGGCCGGCAGCATCGCGTACTCGGCGGTCAGCCAGCCTTCGCCGGAATCCTTCTTGAAGCGTGGCACGCCTTCTTCCACGCTGGCGGTGCACATCACGCGGGTGTTGCCAAATTCCACCAGCACGCTGCCTGCGGGGTTGCTGGTGAATCCGCGGGTGATGCGCACCGGGCGCATTTCATTGGTGGCGCGCCCGTCTGTGCGGGTGAAGTTGCTGCCAGTGTTGGTGTTGTTTTCTGCGTTGGTGTTCGTCATGGGGCTTAAGTCTACTAGCCGCCCCGGACAAGCTATCCGCCGATGCTTTGGCAGCAGCCTAGAAGATCCCCTGGCTTCTAGCCGACAGATAGGCGCATGCCTGGGCGAGCGACAAGGATCTCGCCGCCGTAGTGGCGGGCCGCGCCGCGGACCGCCGCGTCTACGTCGCCCCACGGCGGGATATGGGTGAGCACGAGCTTGCCCACGCCCGCTGCCTGTGCCGCACGGCCTGCGTCTTCACCGGAGATGTGCATGCCGGTGGGCTGGCCTTCGGCATTCTCGCCCCAGGTGGCTTCGCAGAGGAATACGTCCGCACCCGCGGCGATGTGAGCCAGGTTGTCGGTCCATGCGGTGTCCCCCGAGTACACCAGGGAATGCCCCGCGTTGTCCTCCACGCGCAGTAGGTAGGCCTCTGTGGGGTGTACTGCGGTGGCGGCGTACAGGGTGAATGGGCCGATGGGGTGGGCTGGGTACGTGGTGGCGTCGAAAAGACCCTCGCCTACCTTGTAGGCGTTGATGTCGAAGGTATCGGTGAAGTCGTCGGGGCGCTCGGGTGCGTCGGCGCCGGCAGCGGAGAGGTGACGGCGGGCGATGGTGGGGCCGAGCAGTCGATGACGTTGAGTGGAAGCCGCCGTGGGGTGGAATCGGCGCCAGACCAGCAGGGATGGGAAGTCGAGGCAGTGGTCGGCGTGCATGTGGCTGAAGGCCACGTGGCAAGCGGAGGGGTCCAATCCCTCGGTGCGTTGCATGGCGCTGAGTACGCCGGGTCCGCAGTCGAGGAGGAGGTGGTCGGTGGTGGCCGTGGTTGTGTCGCGGACGATGTATCCCGACGCTGCGCTATCGGGTCCTTCGACGCTTCCGGAGCATCCCAGCACTACCAGTTCCATAAGTTGTCATTCTGCCACGAAGCGGTGGCAAATGTGTGAAAGGGCGACCACCGTTGTGTTGGTGGTCGCCCTTTCTTTCGCGGGACTTGCCAGGATTGGCTGTTCCGCTAGGCGCTAGCGCTGAACGCTAGTGGCGGTTAGGCCTCGCCTTCTTCGCGGCGGCGGCGCAGCAGCGGGATGGCGCCGATGATCAGTGCCAGGCCGACTGCGAACACGCCAAGCACGTTCGCGCCGGTGGAGGCCAGGGTGCTCATCCGCGGGCTATCAACCTGCTTCTGAGAGCTGGTGCCACCGCTGCTTGCGGAGCTACCGGTGGACGTGCTTCCCTTGGCGCCCGGCTGGCTCGGGGTGCTGGACCTGCCAGGGGTGCCCGGCTTGTTCGTGTTACCCGACTTGCCCGGCTTGTTCGTGTTACCTGGCTTGCCTGGCTGCTCGGAATCCGGCTTCGGGGTGGAACCGTGAGATCCGCTACCCACGATGGCCCCGCCGAGTCCCAGGGAACCGATGATGCCAGGCAGGTTCGGCTTCGGAGTCACCGAACCGGAGGAACCGCCAGGTGTGTTCGGATCCTTCGGCTGCTCCGGATCCTTCGGGTTCTCCGGATCCTTCGGATCCTCAGGGTTCGGCTGCTCCGCCTCCTTCGGATCCTCAGGGGTCTCGCAGTTGCACTTGGTGCCCACGCGGATCTTGCGCGACTGAGGATCCTTCCTGAAGCTAAAGTGCGCCTACCTCTTGTCAGATCCCCAGCAGGCCAGGCGCTTACTAAAGGCTGAAAACTCACCAAAACTCAGTTCAATAAGTCAAAAACAGCCTAAGAGTACGCAGATAGTTTAACCGTATTAATGGTCCAAGTTCAACCAGAAAAATGGTTCCATAAGCACCAAACCCCCTGGTTATCCCACATAAGAAGACCTTAAACGCTAGCGCACCATCTCCGGAATCTGGGACACAGAACTAATCGCCGGCCCCAGGAACCGCCCGGCCAGCTTCGCAAACCTCTGCGGGTCGCCCGTCGACTCGAAGGACAGATCCACCGCCCGCCCCGGATCCTCATCCGCAAGCAGCCCCTGCTCCGACAGCGTCCTATAAACAGTCTTCGCCGTCTCTTCGGCGCTATTGATCAGCGTGACCTCATCCCCCATCACCAACTGCACCACCCCGGCCAGCAGCGGGTAGTGCGTACACCCCAGCACCACGGTGTCCACCCCCTGGGCTTTCAACGGCGCAAGGTAGTTCTCCGCCAGCCCCATCAGCTGCCGCCCACTGGTCATTCCGCGCTCCACAAAGGGCACAAACTGCGGACAAGCCTGCGCGTACGCCTCTACCCCGGGAATCGCCGCGAAAAGATCCTGGTAGGACCTACTGCTCACCGTCGCCTGGGTGCCAATCACACCGATCTTCCCGTTGCGGGTCGCCGCCGCCGCGCGCCGCACCGCGGGCAGGATCACCTCAACCACCGGAATGGAATACCTCTCCCGCGCGTCGCGGATAAACGCCGACGATGCAGAATTGCACGCCACCACAATCATCTTGCAGCCACGCTCCGCCAGGGTGTCCGCAATCCCAATCGACAGCTCGCGCACCTGCGCCAAAGGCTTGTCCCCGTAAGGCGAATTGGCCGTATCCCCGATGTACACCAGGTTCTCATGCGGCAGCTGATCCACAATGGCACGCGCCACGGTCAGCCCGCCCACTCCCGAATCAAACACCCCGATAGGCGCATTGTTAGCCTGTTCCGCCTGTACGTTAGCCTCAGCACCCTCAGCCACGATCCTCACCCTTCACCACATCACGCCAGCTCGACACACCAAAGGCCGATTCCGCCGCCAGGACGGCATGCACTATCGCCCTCTCCACCGTGTTGGCCGCGGTCGCCGAAAGCACACTCATGCCGATATCGTCCACGCCTCTGTCATCCACGGCCGCCTCCGAACCGTGCTCCCCCGTCGCCATTGCAAACAACGTATCGCCGTCCATCGGCATGTGCGCCGGCCGTATAGCCCGCGCGATCCCGTCATGCCCCGCCAGCGCCAGCCTCTTGGCCTGCGCTTTCGTCAGTGGCGCATCGGTCGCCACCACCCCGATCGTCGTATTGAGCTTCGGCGCCAGCATGTCCGCCGTGATCTTCGTGCCGAGCAGGTTCTTGCCCTTTAATCTATTGACGCCCTCAGCCCCCACCGGCTCACCATCAACCAGGCAGTCGGACAGTCCATAGCGGGCAAACTCCCCGCTCAGCTCCGCGGCGACTCCCCACGGCAGGCCGGTCGCCGGGTCGAAGACCGCGCCCTGCGGGTTCACGACAATGCCAACAGCCACGGTAACCCCCGCCAGCGGAGTACCTTCCGGGAACACGGCACTGGCCTGCCCGAAGCCGCCCTTTAGCGCTCCCGCCGAGGCGCCCAGCCCCGCACCGACGTTGCCGTTCTGTACCCCCTGCGCTAAAGCCTCCTGCCCAGTCGCGTCACCAGCCACTGCATTCAGCGCCGCCGCCGTCGCCGCCGCCCCCGTGGCCGCATCCGGCCGCGAATCCCAGCGCCCCAACAGCAGATCAAAAATCACGGCTCCCGGGACAATCGGCACCAACTTATCCGGGTGCTCCGGCCCCAGCGCGGGGAAGCCGATCCCCCTACTCTCCAGTTCGGCCATTGCCCCCGTGAGGGCGTCAAGACCAAAAGCAGAACCACCGCACAGACCAATAGCGTGCACGGCCTGCACCGTGTTGTGCGGCGCCAGAAGATCGGTCTCGCGAGTCCCCGGCCCGCCACCGCGCACATCCACGCTGGCAGTGGCGGACTTCGGCGCAACAATCATGGTCACGCCCGAATCACCCGTGCCGTCCTCGCACACCGCGTGGCCTACCCCTATCCCCGCGACATCCGCCAGGGAATTAGTCGGTCCGGGCTGGCAGCCGAACAGCTCTATGCTCATTGCTCACCCATCATCGCCGACAGCAAGCTGTCCTGGTGGTAGCCCAGCCAATCCAGGTAGTTCTGCGCCGCCATCGCCTGGTCGGAGCTGCCGTCTTCCTCCAGCAGGTCCTTTTTGAACTCCTCGTACTGCGCGGAGTGATACAAGCGAATGTCGTTGATCGCGCTCAGCCACGGGCGAACCTCGTCCTGCGTCAGCGACACATTCACCGAACCGTTCGGCCCCAGGTAATCCACCACGAAGCGCAAGTTCGTCAGCTTGGCCTTGATGATGTCCGTCTCGTTCAGCTGGCGGGTCAGCGCCGCATCGCCGTCGACTTCCTCGTCACCCTCGCGGAAGAAGCTCGGCAGCAGCCGCGCCAACCCCGGATCCTTCGGCGCATCGGCATGCCCGCTGGCCATGCCCGTCATCTCCGCCAGCTCGTCCTTCGGAGCCGTCCGCGCGCGCTCCATCAGCTTGTCGGACACGGCCACCGCCGAATCCCCCAGCATCTCGCGCTCCAGCGGCTCTAGCTGCGTATTAAAACGAGTCCCGCGCAGCAGGCTGTTCTTCTTCGTCCACGGCTGCATGTTCGTTCCTTCTTTCTTTATTGACGCCTACCCGTCCGCCCGCTGCATCGTCGCCCATAGCCCGGCGGTCTGCAGCTTCTTCACATCCCCTTCGACCTTGTCGCGCTCCCCGGAGCTCACCACGGCCTTCCCCTCGGTGTGGACCTGCATCATCAGCTCCGTGGCGCGCTTGCGCGAATAGCCCAGGACGGTCTGGAAGACATAGGTCACGTAGCTCATCAGGTTCACCGGATCGTCCCAACAGATGCACATCCACGGCAGGTTGGGCTCCGTCAGGGTTTCTGGCAGTTTGTCCGCCACCGGTGTGGCGGAGGGAGCAGCTGGGGAAGTCATGGTTCCCAGAGTACCGACATTGGGCGCATTCGCCGTCGGGTTCGGCGCCTGGCGTGGGCTAGCATGGAACGGGTGAACGAATACAGCACCCGCTCCTCCGCCCTTCTTACAGACAAATACGAACTCACCATGCTCGAGGCCGCAATTCTCGACGGCACGGTGAACCGCGCCTGCACTTTCGAGGTATTCACCCGCCGCCTGCCCAACGAACGCCGCTACGGCGTGATCGCCGGTACTGCCCGCGTGCTCCGCGCCGTGCGAGATTTCGTGTTTACCGAGGAACAGTTGGCGCGCATCGACTTCCTGCGCGACGAAACGCTGAAGTACCTGCGCAACTTCCGCTTCTCCGGACAGATCGACGGCTACCGGGAAGGCGAGCTGTACTTCCCCCACTCCCCCGTGCTGACGGTGCGCGGCACCTTCGGCGAGTGCGTGATTCTGGAAACGGTGATCCTGTCCATCCTGAACATGGATTCCGCCGTGGCCAGCGCCGCGGCCCGCATGGTCACCGCCGCTGGCGACCGTCCGATCATCGACATGGGTGCCCGCCGCACCCACGAATACGCCGCGGTTACCGCCGCCCGGGCATCCTACCTGGCTGGCTTCGTCGCCACCTCCAACATGGAGGCCTCGCAGCGCTATGGCATCCCGGCCTCGGGAACCTCGGCCCACGCCTGGACCCTGCTGCACACCCGCCCCGACGGCACGCCCGACGAGCTGGCCGCATTCAAGGCACAGGTCGCCGCCCTGGGCACCGATACGACCCTGCTGGTGGATACCTACGACATCACCCAGGGCGTGGAAAACGCCGTGGCGGCCGCGGGCACCGAACTGGGTGCAGTGCGCATCGACTCCGGAGACCTGGGCGTGCTGACCCGCCGCGTGCGCCGCCAGCTGGACTCCTTGGGCGCAACCAACACCAAGATCGTGGTCTCCTCTGACATGGACGAGTTCTCCATCGCCGCCCTGCGCAGCGAACCGGTGGATTCCTTCGGTGTGGGCACCGCCGTGGTCACGGGCTCCGGGGCGCCGACCGCGGGGCTGGTTTACAAGCTTGTGGAGGTCGACGGCGTGCCCGTCGCCAAGCGCTCGCGTGGCAAGGCCAGCCTGGGTGGTGCGAAGGACGCAGCCCGGCTCAGCCGCCCCTCCGGCACCGCCGTCGAGGAAGTGACCTTCCCCATGGGCGGCGAACTGCCCCAGGCCGAAGGCCTGCATAGCACCCAGCTGACCATCCCCATGGTTCGCGACGGTGAGCTCGTCGACGGGCTGCCCACACTGGAGGAGTCCCGCGAGCACTGCGCCAAACAGCTGGTCTCTCTGCCGTGGGAGGGGCTGGCGCTGACCCGCGACGAACCCGCCCTGCAGGTCCGCCACATCAAGGGCTAGAAGTTTCGCAAAGGTTCCCACAGTTTCCCATGACCTCCAACGTCCTTGACCTACTGAGCCTCGCCGTCGCCGACCTCGGCGGCGCCCCGCGCCCTGGCCAGCAGAAGATGGCCACAGCCGTGGCCGCGGCCATTAAGAGGGAACACCACCTGGCCGTGCAGGCGGGAACCGGTACCGGTAAGTCCCTGGCGTACCTGATCCCCAGCATCGCTGTGGCCATGGATTCCGAGTACCCCGTCATCGTCTCCACCGCCACGATCGCGCTTCAGCGCCAGCTGGTGGAACGCGACCTACCGCGCCTGGCCAAAGCCCTCGAGCCGGAACTCCCCCGCCCCCTCGAATTCGCCATCCAAAAAGGCCGCGGCAACTACGTGTGCCTGAACAAGGTCGCCAACGCGCAGACCGACAGCGGCGTGGACGAGGCCGAAGAATCCCTCCTGGATCCCTCCCAGCTGTCCGCCACCGGCGCCCAAGTCGCCCGCCTGCACGAATGGGCCGGTGAAACCGAGGACGGCGACCGGGATAACCTCCCCCAGGGCGTCAGCGATCGCGCGTGGCGGCAGGTCAGCGTGTCTTCCCGCGAGTGCGTCGGCGCCACCCGCTGCCCCTTCGGCGAACAGTGTTTTGCCGAGCGCGCCCGGGCCCGCGCCGCGGACGCCGACGTTGTCGTCACCAACCATGCTCTTCTTGCGATCGATGCTCTTGTGGACGCCCCAGTCTTGCCCGAACACAACACAGTGATCGTGGACGAAGCCCACGAGCTGGAGGACCGCATCACTTCCGTCGCCACCGCTGAACTATCCCCCACCGCCATCGCCGTGCTGGCGAAACGCGCTGCGAAGCTGACCGTTTCCGGCGCCGATGTCGCCGGGGATGAGCTGGCCGAGGCAGGCGACCGGTGGACGGAGGCGTTGAAGGCGGAGGCGGCGGCGTCCAGAAGTAACGACCGGTTTGGCACCGGCATCGAGGGGCGCTGGACCAGCGTGCCCGAGGGGCTACAGCTGCCTCTCGCTGCCTTAAGGGATGCGGCGTGGAAGACGAACCGGCAGGTCAGCGGCATTCCGGCATCGGAGTTTGCGAATGATTCGCAGAAGGCCTCCGAGCGCCTCGCGGTGATTGTGGCTACCGAAGAGCTGAACGATACGTGCGTGCGGATCCTCAATGCCTCGCGCGTCGGGGAAGGCGACGGTTCCGCAGCCGGCGAACGCAGCGGCAACAACGGCGGCAACAACAGCGGCAAAAACCATGGCGCGAGCGAAGACGCCGCGGATCTGCTGGGCGAAGACGTGGTCTGGTACACCGCCGATTCCGGCGTGCGAGGCCCCAAACACGTGGTGCGGGTAGCCCCCTTGAGCGTCGCCGACCTACTACGCCAGCGACTATTCGGCAGAAACACAGTAATCCTGACGTCGGCGACGCTTGCATTGGGCGGCAAGTTCACCTCCATGCTGGCGCGCTGGGGGCTGCCGAAGAACACTCCCACGCTGGATGCGGGCACCCCCTTCGATGCGCGCTCCCACGGCATTTTGTACGTCGCCCGCCACCTACCACCGCCGGGCAGGGACGGCGCCAGCGACGAGTCCGTGGACGAAGCCGCCAGGCTGATCAACGCCGCGGGCGGGCGCACCCTCGGGCTGTTTAGCTCCCGGCGCGCGGCCGAAGAAATGGCCGAGAACCTGCGCACCGTGGTCCCCTACGACATTCTTTTGCAGGGCGAGGATTCGATGTCCACGCTGGTGGAGAAATTCCGCAAGAACCAATCCGCATGCTTGTTCGGCACGCTAGGGTTGTGGCAGGGCGTGGACGTGCCCGGTCCTTCGCTTTCCCTGGTGCTTATCGACCGGATCCCCTTTCCGCGCCCGGACGATCCGCTACAGCAGGCGCGGCAGGAAGCCGCCGACCAGCGTGGCGGCAGTGGGTTTATGGAGGTCGCCGCGAACCACGCCGCACTACTGATGGCTCAGGGAGCGGGCCGGTTGCTGCGATCGGTGGACGACCGTGGCGTGGTTGCGGTTCTGGACCAGCGGCTAGAGACGAAGCGCTACGGCGCTTACATTCGCCGCTCGATGCCGGACTTTTGGTACACGCTAAAAGGCGACACAGTGCGGAGTGCACTGCGTCGCCTTGCTGCGGGTAGTTAAGAGGCTGCCAGCGGAAGCTGGGGGCAGCTCCGCTAGGTGCGGGTCTTAGACCAGGTCAGAGCCGTCGCCAGCTCCGGTGTCTGCGCCAGCACCGCCGCCGCCCAGCAGGTCGTCGAAGGTCGGGGCGACGTCCTCGGTGGTGGTGTCCTCGTAGGAGTCGTAGTGGGCATCGTTGTCGGTGTCGTATGCCTTGGTGTCGCCGTAGCCGTCGAAGTCCTGGTCGATCAGAGCCTCGTCGGTCAGGCCGTCGCCATCGGTGTCTACGTGGCGCTGATCCACCTGGCCGTCGGAGTTGGTGTCCAGGTAAATGGTGTCGGCGGTGTCGTCACCGGTGGTGTCTACGTGCAGGGCATCAACCTTGCCGTCGTTGTTGTAGTCGAAAGACACACCGTCAGCCAGGCCGTCACCGTCCAGGTCGACGTACTCGCCACCGCCCGGAGCGCCCTCGGAGCCAGCGGAGTGGATATCAGAGCCTGCGCTCGATCCCTCTTCGCCTGCCCCGCGGGAGTCCTCGGAGCCCTTGGAGTCCTCAGAAGGAGCTGCCGGAGCGTCAGACTCGTCGCCCTGCGGAGCCGGGGTCTCGGACTCGTCGCCCTTCGGAGCCGGAGCGTCGGACTCGCCGCCCTGCGGAGCCGCCGGGGTCTCAGACTCGCCACCCTGCGGAGCCGCACCCTGGGAGTCACCAGCCGGTGCGCCACCGTGGCCACCCTGGGAAGCCCAGATGCCTTCGCCTACGTTCTCCTGCGCCGCATCCGGACGGGACTCGCCGGAGGTGCCGTCGATCACGCCGTTGCCGTCAGTGTCGTGCTCGGTGTAGTCAGACATTCCGTCACCGTCAGTGTCGTAGCCAACGCTGTCGACTCGGCCGTCGCCGTCGAAGTCGTAAGAGGTGACGTCGTAGGTGCCGTCGCCATCGGAATCGAACTTCACGTTGTCACTGACACCGTCGTTGTTGTAGTCAGTGGCCTTGGTGTCCATCTTTCCGTCGTTGTTGGTGTCTGCTTCCAGCTTGTCGATCGTTCCGTCGCGGTCGGTGTCCTGGTAGACCGTGTCGACGATGCCGTCCTGGTCGTAGTCCATCTCCGCGCGGTCGGTGGTGCCGTCGCCGTTCTTGTCGTAGACCGTGCCATCCGGGCGGCCGTCGCCGTTGATGTCGACCTGGTAGGCGTCCTGCTTGCCGTCACCGTCGGTGTCCTGCGAGCCGACGACGTTGCCTTCGACCATGTTGCCGTTGCCGTCCAGTACCTCCCAGCGACCCAAGGAGTGCTCAGAGTTGCCAGCGTTGCCGTTGGTGTTGGTGCCGTTCTGGTTGTTCAGGTTCTCGTTAGACATTTCGTGTGTTCCCTTTCGGTGTTCTTGAAGCCCTGTGTGCGGGGCTTATGCGGTGTTCTTAGTATCCTTCAGGCGCTTCCTCGCTGCCTGTCAGTTGTTGAATGCCACTCCCCCTCCCTATGTTCCTTGGGGGTGTTTCCTAAGGTCATTTTTTTGACGCCAAACCCCTCAAAACCCCAAGTCACGCCACATATTCCCTCTGTTCAATAGACAAGCATTTTCGGGGGGTAAATTCAGACAGCGCGCCGGCGAATACGTCGCGCAATGTTCCCTCCGCGACCAGAAAAACCGGTTATCGGCATACTAGAATGGCACCGAAATATGGCAGAGCAATAAGCATCAATAGCAATGAAAGGCGAAGAATACCGTGACCCCCATCTTGAACGCGTCGGGTCGTTCCCCGAAGGCCAGCGTTGAGCGCGGGGCAACTATCGCCAGAAAGTACAAGATGCACGACGTTGCCGACCGCGTGCAGAACCTCGTCAACGCGAAGTACCGCACCTCGTCCGTCGTCATCATCGGGGAGGTTAAGCGTGGCAAATCTTCCCTCGTCAACGCACTAATCGGCCGGCGTGACCTATTGCCGGTGGACGTTATCACCGCTACGAGCGCCCCCATCCGCATCCACACTGAACCCGACCAGCCAGACGACAAGCCAATCCTGGCGCGCCTGGTACGCGGCACGGAGCGCGATCCGATCGAACCGTCGGAGCTGAAGAACTGGGTCACGCAGGAAGCTGTGGACGCCATCAACCGCGCCCCGAAGGATAGCCAAGAAGTTGCCTCGCTCCCCAGCGCTGCAGAGCTGTTGGTTCCTTTCTCCAGCCTGGGAAAGGTGACGATCATCGACACCCCGGGCGTGGGCGGACTGGACGAGCACGCCGTCACTGCCTCCCTGGCGGAAGCCCGCAATGCCGGAGTTCTGCTGATGGTCTGCGACGCATCCACCCCCATCACCGCCCCGGAGATGGATATCCTGCGCCGCGCCCGTGAACAGGTCGGAAGCGTCATCGTGGCCGTCACCAAGACAGATAAGAATGTGCGCCGCTGGCGCTCCATCGTCGCCGACGACCAACGCCTCATCGCAGAACACCTCGGTCTGGATATCCCCGTCATTGGAGTGTCCTCGTTGCGGGCATTGGATGCGGCCGAGGCGGCGTCACCAGAAAAAAGAGAAAAGATTGAGCAACGGTGCGGCATCGCCGAGCTGCGCCAACAGATCATCAACCACGTCAACTCACCGGGCAATCTCGGGACGATCACGGCCCTCGAGATCACCCGGTCGACGATGCAATCCATCACGACCGATATCCAGCGCGACATCAAGCTGTACGACAAGACCAGCGATGCGGTCGGCGAACTCGAAGCCGAAAAGCGCAAGCTGGAAGCGTTCCGCGACGCCACCAGCGAGTGGGAACAGCTGTTCATGCGCGATATTCAGCTCAGCCGCAACAAGGTATCCGCGGCGATGGATCAGGCACTGACCGATCTGAAAACCCGCTGGACCAACCGCATTAACTCCGAGGGCATGCGCGTGCTGCGCAGCAAGCCGCAGGTCTTCACTAGCCAGATCGAAATCGAGCTACGGCAGATCATGGAGCACATGGTGATGTCGATGGTCAGCGAAGTTACGCGGCGTGCCGCCCAGCTTTTCCAGGGTCGCCGAGACCTGGTGGATCAGGTGCAGCAGCAGATTTTCGCGGCGATGGCTCCACCGCAATCGCTGAGCCACGACGTGGAGAAAAAGTCTGCAGGGCTGGTGGATCCCTCGATGCTGACGATGGGCATTGTGGGTGCAGGCGCACTGACAGTCGTGATCCCCTTCGCGCCTGTGGCAGCCGCAGCCTGGATCGGCGTGAACATGGGCTACCGCGCGATGCGCAACGGCAAGCAGCACCTGCTGGTGTGGCTGCGAGAGACCATCGCCACAACCCGTGGCTCCATCAACCGCATGATCGACATCACCATCACGACAGGTAGGACGGAAATTCTGCTGCGCCACCGCGCTGCCATCAGGCACGAACAGCGCAACCTTCAGGGCAAGATCGAATCCGCACAGAAGATCGCCCGAGAAACCGAGGCGCAGCGCAAGCAGACCATTGCCCGGTTGAAGAAGAACGGGGAGATTGTGCAGCAGACCATCGAGGAGCTAGACGGCCACCTAGAAGCGCTGAAACGCAGCCGGCACGGAGCCGCAAGCCTAAAGGCGGCAGCCCAGGCTGGGACGATTCCGGCAAGCAGGGCGGGGATGTAAATGAACCAGGAACACCAAATCCAATCGGCCTCTGCCCACCTCAGCCAGCGGGTCTCTGACCTCACGCTGCTGCTAACGCAGGCCGTTGATGCCCTCGCAGGTGGCTCCCCTGACCTGGCGGCCCGCGCCGAACAGCTGCGTTTGATGGTTACCCGCCCGCCCCGAGTCGCTGTTGTCGGTCGTCTGAAATCCGGAAAGTCCACTCTGGTCAACGCCCTGACGGAGAACCTGATCGCCGCCACCGGTGCCCTGGAATGCACCATGGCCGTCAGCATGTACCACAACGGCGCGCCCGCCCGCGCCGAGATCCATTCCGTCGACGGCCAGATGGCCCGCATCCCACTGAACAACGGCCCGCTCGATAGCCTGCCCGTACCGTTGAACGAGGTGGACTACATCGACCAGTTCCTGCCCAACCGCCGACTGGAAGAGCTCACCCTGATCGATACGCCCGGCACCGCGACCTTGACGGTCGAAAACGAGCAGCGAACCCGTCGAATTCTGGTCGACGGGCAGCGGGATACGCGCCGCGCTAGCGGTTGGGCCGATTGCCTTGTCTTTTTGTCGGACTCTGCCCCGCGCGAGGACGAGAAGCGGTTTCTTTCGCAATTGGGAATGACGCCCCTAAATACAGTGGGCATCCTTTCCCGCGCGGACTCTTTCGGCTCCGGCGCTTTCGGTTCCATCGATCCGCTGCAACACGCCCGGCAGCACGCCAACAGCATCCAGAAGAAACTGGTGAGCACTGTCCAGCAAACCATCCCGCTTTCCGGATTGATGGCTGAGTCCGCCTTGACGGGCAAGGTGACCGGCGACGTCGCCCGTCAGCTGGCCGCACTGGCGGAGCTGGATCGTGATGATCTGCTGGATTTCCTGGAGGCCGACGACCCGCGAGAGGTCGTTGCGGGATTCTCCGCTAACGACCGGGACGATTTGCTAGACGTTATGGGCGAATACGGCGTGTTCGCCGGCCGCAGCATTGCCGCCGAAGGCGGTGCGCCGGCGCTGGTGAAGTGGATGGTGGAAACCTCCGGCGTATCCGAGCTGGTGCATCTGCTGACCGGCGACATCACCTACTTCGCCGTGCTGCAGCGTGCTGCCCGAATGCTGGATGTGTTGGACGATCTGGCCTCTAACCACCCGGATATGAACCACATCCGGTGGGTCCTGTCCGTCACACTGGCGCAGCCGGGCATGCACTTTGTGCTGCTCTACCGCAGTTACCGCAATACCTATGCCAGCACGCCCGATTCCCGACTATTACAGTTGCTGCGCACCGCGGTCACTGCTGGGCACCCGGCGGATACGGTGAATTTGCCGCGGGACACGCCGGTTGACCAAGTGCGCCGAGCCATCGAAGAGCAGATCGCCGAACTCCAGCAACTTTCGATGTCTCCCCTGTCCGCCGCGGAGGACGAGGCACGTGAACGTTTGCTCGGTTCTTTCCAATCCGCATTGCAAGCGACCATCTAACGCCACTAATTGGCATTAAAGTGTAAGCTACTTATGCCTTTAGCACACGTGTATTTCAGGAGCTGTACTTTTCATGACTAACGCATGGCACCTGGCAATCGATTTCGGAACCTCGAATACGGCTGCCGCTCACCAAAGCCCGATGGGTAAGGAGATATCCGCCCTTGCGTTGACGCACCGCTCCAACATCCTGCCGTCCGCAGTGTTCCTGGATTCCCCACACGGCGCACACGCTGCTGCCGATGGGGAGCCCACGCTACTCAACGGCGATTCCGCATTGGCTCGCGGACGCCGCGACCCCTCGCGCCTGCTGCTCAGCCCCAAGCGCTACATCGACCACGATGAAGTGAAGCTGGCTACCAAGGATCTGCCGCTGACGAAGGTCGTGGGCTCTGTGCTGGCCACGGTTCTGCGCTCCGGTAAGGCGCAGCACGCTAACAAGGATCCCGAGACCGTTACTCTGACGCACCCCGAGGCCTGGTCCGCTCACTCCGTGGACCAGCTGAAGCGAAGCGCCATTGCAGCGGGCATTCCCGAAAAGAGTCTGCGTTTCCTTTCCGAGCCACGGGCGGCCGCCATCCACTACGCCTCCCAGCAGTCCGTGCGCGCGGGCTCCCACGTGGCGGTGTTCGACTTCGGCGGCGGCACCCTGGATATCGCGGTGTTGGAAGCGAAGTCGAACGGTAACTTCGAGGTCGTCGCAGCCAAGGGCGATAACAGTCTGGGTGGCCGCACCATCGACAACTTGATGTACCGCTGGGTTCTGGACCAGCTGGAGCACGATGATCCCGATCTGGCGGACTACCTTCGCTCCGCCCCGATCGCCACGGTCCACGCGCTGGAATCCAGCATTCGCGAGGCCAAGGAGATCCTCTCGGATACGTCCTCGGCCACGATCAGCGTCTCCACTCCCCACGGGGAAACTGACCTGTTGATCACCCGCGACGAATTCAACAATGTGATCGAGCAGTCGATCATGCGTGGCGTTGAGCTGACGCGGGCGGCGCTGGCACAGGCGGGCGTCGATTCCACAAAGACCCCGATCTACATGACCGGTGGTTCCTCGCGCGTGCCTTTCGTACAGGATCGTCTGGGCGAGGTCGGCACGGTCATGACGTTGGACGACCCCAAGACGGTGGTCAGCCGCGGCGCACTGGCCGCAACTCTGCGCGGATTCACCGACGGCGGGGCTCCGGATTCTGCGAACCGTACCGCGAACGCGGGCGGTGCTGCCGCAGGTGTGGCGGGCGCTGCGGGTGCCGCAGGTGCCGCGAGTGCCGCCACTGGAGGCGGGGCTGCAGCTGGAGGTTCCTCCCGCCCCACCCCGGCTACCTCGCCCGGAATGCCGCGGGCAAACCAGAACGGAAGCTCGCCGACCAGTAGCTTCCCGAATCCTGCGCAGAACAACACGCAGTCGTTTAGCCGCCCTCCGCAGGCATCGTCCTTCGGCCCAGGTGCCCCTAGCTCTTATGGTCCCAGCAACTTTGCTTCGGCTCGCGCTACGGCTACCTCGGCGGGGCGGAAGAAGTCGAACACCCCGGTGATTGTCACGGCCAGCCTGGCGATTCTGGCGGTCGTCGTGGCAATCGGATTTGTCGCCCTCAATGGAAGTGGCGATGGCAAGGGCGGCGGCAATGGCGGCGGGAGCGATGATTCCGGCAATCCGCCGTTCTCTGAGACCAGTACGTTCGCCCTGCCGGCCAATGCGACGGACTCGGATCTGTACAAAGTGCTTCCCACCCTCCTGCCGGAGGTTAAGGACTACATGCCGACGAACTTCTACAACCGCATGCGCACCTGTGAAGCAGAAACGAAGAAGCCACCCTTCCTTGGGGATGCCTTCCGCAACATGGACAACAAGATGTACTCTTGCCTCCCCGACTACAATTCGCTGGATGGGAAGAACAGTAGCCTTACATACAGTGGTTTCCGTTACATATTGACCGGTGACGAGGCGAAGAAGGTCTACGATCACGCAGAAAGCTCCTCCATTAAGAGCACAAGAATCCAGGATGCGGGTAACGGTTGGCCGGAGATTCGCATGTATCCAGCAACAAGCGAATATGGTGCACCCGACATTATGATCTGGTATCCCGACCAAAAGGGAATCGTAGTCAGCCGCGGTGAAAACGGTGCATCAGAGGACGAGATCAAGAAGATGCTTAAGTTCTTTAACCTGATGCCGCAGGATTAATCCCGGCTAACGCGCCGAAGAGCCCCACGCGCCCGAGCTATCTAGTTCATCGCTCGAGGCCGTGGGGCTCTTTCTATCGGGCTCTGTACCGTTGTGGTGGCCTCGCTGTCTATGCGCTAGTGACGCCGGCTTCCACCAACGCAGCCTTCAGCTTCGCACGCGCGCGATTAATGCGAGACTTGACCGTTTGAATGGGAATCCCCTGGTGGGCAGCGATATCTTGGTAGCTCATGCCAGTATATTCGCGAAGGACAATCACCTCGCGAAAATCTTCCGGCAGCTGCGCGAGAGCCTCGCGCACAACCATTGCGGAGGTCACCTGCGAACCAACCTCTGGGGTCTGCGCCACCTCGTCCGCGCCCGCGTCCTCCTCCGGCACATCCCGCCGCGAACGGACGACCTGCAGAGCTGCGTTCGAGGCGATACGGTACGCCCAGGTGGAGAACCTGGCGCGCCCGTCGAACTTGTCGATGCTCTTCCACGCGGAGGTCAGCGCGTTCTGCAGAGCATCCTCCGCGTCCGCGCGGTTGCCGGTGATGGAAAGGCAGACTGCGAACATCCTGCCCCAGGCCTGGCGCGCTAGACGCGCGAAAGCCTGCTGGTCGCCTTCGTGAGCTTTGGCCAGCAGGTCGCGTTCCTCATCGCGGGTGAGTTCTTGCCGTGCAGCGTTAGTTAGTCCCGTAGACACTTGTAATCCCCCTCCCTAGAAACCGTTGTAATCGGTCAGATCGTCGGAATCACTGTGGTCAGCCGGGTCCTCGCCCAGGGCATCGTCTAGCTCATTGTCGAGCTCGTTGTCTAGGCCACCGTCCAGGCTGTCGTCCAGGTTGTCCTCCAGGGCATGGTTCAGATCATCAAGATCCTCCATGTCCCCCGAACCGCCAAGGCCGGCCCCTGCATCGTCGCCCGCGACATCACTGTCGGCGGAATCCACCGAGGTGGCGTCGTACTCCGCAGAAGAATCATCCAGATCCGTCAGATCAACGTCAGACTCCTCCGGGAAAGAGTCCAAGCTTGGAATCAGATCGCCATCGGGCATTTCGGTGTTTGGGTCCACCGCGACATCAAGCATCGCGTTGAACAGAGCATCGAGCTCCTCCTCCGAAAAACCAGACTCCGAACCGAACTGCGCATCCGCGCCGAACAGTTCTTCGAGGTTCGGCAGAATCGGAGCGTCCGCCTCTGCACTAGCGGATGGGTCCACCATGTGTCCTCCGTTGTGGATCGAATCATTCATCGTCGCACTCATCGTTCACCTCCTTCCCACCTGAGCTAGCAAGACAAGTAACTGAACTGAAGCTAGGGGCAACCCAAGCCGGCACAACCCGCTTCAGGACAGTTATGAAATGCGCGTCAGGGGAAGGAAGTTCCCGCGTATGCATAAAGAATTACATTAAAAGATTATGCCCCAAACTGGGCGCAGTTCAATAGGAATGTCGTCTGAACTGGGCTGGTCACCCCTACCAAAAAACTGCTTAGCAAGCCAAAAGAAAAGAAAGTGACGTCGACTACACCAACCGAACGCTAGAGTGGAGGCCAAGAACAACCGCGAACGGATAGGAGCCCCGACGCAATGCCCATCAAGAGCGATCGCCCGGACATCGAACTCAGCCCGCTCGGCCTGTACGACTACATCTTCCACGACCTCACCACGGAGGAAGAGGATCGCGTGGCCGTCATCGACATCGCCGATGGCTCCGAAACGACCTTCGCGCAGCTGCAGAACTACATCGAATCCACCGCGGGCTGGCTGGCCAGCAAGGGCATCAAGAAGGGCGACGTCGTAGCGCTGCACCTGCCGAACTCCCTGAACTTCATCGTCGCCGCTTACGGACTGTGGCGCATCGGTGCGGTGCCGTCTCCGCTGTCACTGCTTTCTACCCCAGAAAGCGTTACTGCGCAGATTAAGGACTCTGGCGCGAAGATGCTACTTACCGTTGCTGCGCTTGGGGACGCCTCGTCCCAGGGGGCCAAAGACGCCGGCATCGACGAGGACTTTATCGTCCACCTGGATACCTCCAAGGGCATGCAGCAGATCATGGCAGAGCGACGCACCGCACCCGCGGTGGAGATTGACCCGGACGAGGATCTTGCGATTCTGCCCTATTCCTCCGGCACCACCGGCCTGCCGAAGGGCGTGCGCCTTATGCACCGCCAACTGGTGGCTAATGTGCAGCAGGGGCAGGACCTGAACTTGATACAGCGCGACGACATCGTCTACGCCGTGCTGCCGTTCTTCCACATCTACGGCCTGACCGCGCTGGTGAACCTAGCCCTGGCACAGCGCAGCACGCTGGTAGTGGTCCCCCGCTTCGAACTGCAGAGCTTCCTGGAGCACCACCAGAAGTTCAACGTGACTTTCACCCTGATTGCGCCGCCCATTGCCGTGCAGCTGGCCAAGCACCCGATGGTCGACAACTACGACCTGTCGCGTATGCGCGCAGTGTTCAGCGGTGCGGCAACCCTGGACGAGGATCTGGCTGTAGCGCTGGAAAACCGCCTGGGGATTCACGTGCAGCAAGGCTTCGGCATGACCGAGACTTCGCCACTGGCGCACGCTAACGTCTCCAAGGACATCAACCGCGGTTCCATCGGCAAGCCCTGTGCCAACACGGAAAGCAAGCTGGTGGATCCGGAAACCCTGGAGGAAGTCCCACTGCCCAGCGAAGGCGTATCCGAGGTCGGCGAACTGTGGGTGCGTGGCCCGCAGATCATGGCCGGATACCTGAACAAGCCAGAGCAGACCGCCGAAGCCCTGCCGGGCGACGGTTGGCTGCGCACCGGCGACCTGGCCAACGCGGATCCGGAGGGCAACGTCCACATCGTCGACCGACTGAAGGAGCTCATTAAGTACAAGGGCTACCAGGTTCCGCCTGCAGAGCTGGAGTCCGTGCTGCTCAGCCATCCGGAGATCGCAGACGCCGCCGTCGTCGGCGTACACCGCGCCTCTGATGGCGAGGAGCTACCCAAGGCGTTCGTGGTTGCCCAGCGCGGATCCGCCCTCAACGAGCAACAAGTGATGGACTTCGTAGCCGAGCGCGTGGCGCCCTACAAGAAGATCCGCATCGTGGAGTTCGTGCAGGGCATTCCGAAGTCCAGCACCGGCAAGATTCTGCGCCGCGAGTTGCGCGAGCGCGAGGGCTAGTTCAATCCCGCTGATCTAAATCCCGCCGGGCTCTCGGCAAGCTCGGGGCGGGGTCGGTCTAATACCCCAACCTGAAGCCTGCCGGGCTGGGTAGGTGGGCGTCCGAACTACTCGCCTGCAAGGGGCACGCGGCGGTAGGTACCATCGCGCAGGTCGGCGTCCTCAATCTCGTGGCGAGAAATACCCAGAATAAACAGCACCTGATCCAGGAACGGGTAGTTCACGGAGGTATCCGCGACCGCCTTCAGCGCGGGCTTTGCGTTAAAAGCGATACCCAGGCCGGCAGTCGAAAGCATGTCGATGTCGTTAGCGCCATCGCCTACCGCGACCGTCTGATTCAGCTTGATGCCGTTCGACCAGGCGAATTCCTTGAGGCTCTCAGCCTTTGCCTGGCGGTCGATCACTGGGCCGATAACGCGACCGGTCAGCTTGCCATCGACGATTTCCAGGGTATTTGCGCGGGCGAAGTCGAGGTCCAGTTCGCGGGCAAGCGGCTCGATGACCTGAATGAACCCGCCGGACACCACGCCAGTCTTGTAGCCCAGGCGCTTCAGAGTGCGGATAGTTGTGCGGGCGCCGGGGGTCAGCTGGATGTCGCGGGCGACCTTCTCCACCACCGCTGCATCCAGACCGGCCAGCGCCTTCACGCGCTCGTGCAGGGATTCAGCAAAGTCCAGTTCGCCGCGCATGGCGCGTTCGGTTACTTCGGCTACCTCCGCTTCGCGGCCCGCGTAAGCTGCCAGCATCTCGATAACCTCGTGCTGGATAAGGGTCGAATCGACATCGAAGCAGATCAGGCGCTTTGCACGGCGGGCCAGGCCGGCGCGTTCGATGGCGATATCCACACCAACCTCCGTCGTAAGGGTTGCCAGCGCCTTGCGCAAAGGCACGCCGCCGCCGGGCGCGGGATTGGCTACGGTCAAGCTGAGTTCCAGACCAGTGACCGGGTAGTCTGCGATGCCGGTGATGGTGTCGATGTTTGCGCCGTAGTCCGCGAGGGTCTGACCAATACGCGAGATGTGGGTCGCGGTCAGCGGTCGGCCGAGCACCACCATGACGTGCGTGGAGTGCGGACGAGTGCTGGAAAGGTTGTCGTCCGCTTCCACGCTGACGCGCATGCCGTAGGAAGCCAGGGTTTCCTTCAGCCCTTCGCCGAGGGGTTCAAGGTCTTCTTGTCCGACGCCCACCAGCGCCGCCAAAGACAGCTTCCCACGGAATACTGACTGTTCAATGTCTAAAAGCTGCACTCCGTAGGAGGACAGCACTCGGAAGAAGGCCGCCGATACGCCCGGCCGGTCGGGGCCGGTGACCGTGATAACACTCGGGGCAAGGCCTTCCTGCAGAGTGTCTTCGAGGGCGCTTTCGAAGTGCGGGTCGGGGCTCGCCGCTGCCACAGCTGCAGCAGCGGTTGCAGTGGGCTGTGCCTGCGGCTGCGCTACTGCTGCGGTTGCAGCGGGCTGTGCCTGCGGCTGCGCTACGCCTGGCCGGTCGGCGGAAGAGTTGGGGTTGCTGGCATCATCTGAGGTAGTCACGCGTTATATTGTCCCACTTCCCTACCGGAAGTGATAACCGGACCAGCGACTTCCATCCGGTCCATCCCCTGGCGCGCCGAAATGTCGCAAAAGCTGCACCTTGTCCGCCGAAATGAGGCAAAAGCTGCACCCTGCCCGCCGAAATGTCGCAAAAGCTGCACCCAGCGCGCCGAAATGTCGCAAAAGTTGCAAAGCATGTTTGCTACAAAACAGTACTCGCCATACCTAAGCTCCTGACCTGCGTAAACGCCTATTAGCAATGGTTACCACTAAAAGAAATGCAACAAAAACGACATTTACCTCTCATCGGGCACACCAAAGGGCACGCACCCACTTTCGTTCCACTCTCCCGATAGCGCCAGTGTCGCTAGAACGGGAATCCGGAACGGCCCACTTTCGCTAATGAAAATCCAAGAGCCCCTGACCTGCGTTCTTACTTATCCGTGATCATGTTCGTTTAACAGATTCCCGTTCTAACGACATTTCCGGCGAAATCCACTCGCAGATTCCCGTTCTAACGACATTTCCGGCGAAATCCACTCGCAGATTCCCGTTCTAACGACATTTCCGGCGAAATCCACTCGCAGATTCCCGTTCTAACGACATCTGGACACTGCATGAGTTCTGGACACTGCATGGGTACTGGACACTACACGGGTTTTGGAAACTGCATGGGTTCTAGAAACTGCATGGGTTCTGGACACTGCATGGGAAAGGAGCCCAGACCCACAGACCCCGGACATACAAAAATCCACACCCCGCGTAGTTAAGGGTGTGGATCTTAGTTGCTATTTGCACCAGCTGGCCAGAGCTCTAAGCACCGACCGAGCCGCCCGGCACCTCGGGACTGCGCTAGGCAGTGGCGCGGTGAGGGGGCGTACAGAGTAGCACCTGGAAGCGCCCCGCTAGGAGCAGGCTCCTAGAAGTGGCGGCCGACGTGTGCCTCGTCGCGCATGCGCTTGACCATGTGCGGGTGGTGCAGCTCGAACGCCGGGCGCTCGGAGCGAATGCGAGGCATCGAGGTGAAGTTGTGGCGCGGCGGCGGGCAGGAGGTAGCCCACTCCAGGGAGTTGCCGTAGCCCCACGGATCGTCAACCGTCACAACCTCGCCGTAACGGTAGGACTTAAAGACGTTCCACAGGAACGGAATCATGGAGACCGCCAGGATGAAAGCACCGATCGTGGAGATCTGGTTAAACAGGGTGAAGCCGTCCGTCGGCAGGTAGTCAGCGTAACGACGCGGCATACCCATGTTGCCCAGCCAGTGCTGCAGCAGGAACGTGGTGTGGAAGCCGATGGTGACCAGCCAGAAGTGGATCTTGCCCAGCTTCTCGTCCAGCATGCGACCCGTCATCTTCGGGAACCAGAAGTACACGCCTGCGAAGGAAGCGTAAGCCACGGTACCGAACAGGGTGTAGTGGAAGTGAGCAACCACGAAGTAGGAGTCCGAGACGTGGAAATCCAGAGACGGGGAAGCCAGCATGACACCGGTCAGACCACCAAAGAGGAAGGTGGCGAAGAAGCCGATGGCAAAGATCATCGGGGTCTCGAAGGTCAGGCGACCCTTCCACATCGTGCCCAGCCAGTTGAAGAACTTCATACCGGTCGGCACACCGATCAGGAAGGTCATGAAGGAGAAGAACGGCAGCATAACGGCGCCAGTCACGAACATGTGGTGCGCCCACACGGCCATGGACAGTGCAGCAATCGACAGGGTCGCGAACACCAGGCCGACGTAGCCGAACATCGGCTTACGGGAGAACACCGGGAATACCTCAGACACGATACCGAAGAACGGCAGTGCCAGGACGTACACCTCGGGGTGGCCGAAGAACCAGAACAGGTGCTGCCACAGGATGGCGCCACCGTTGCCGGCGTCGTAGATGTGGCCACCCAGCTTGCGGTCGTAGAACACGCCCAGAGCAGCAGCGGTCAGCAGCGGGAAGATCAGCAGAACCAGCAGAGAGGTAACGAAGATGTTCCAGGTGAAGATCGGCATGCGGAACATGGTCATACCCGGTGCACGGAGGCACAGGATGGTCGTGATCATGTTCACAGCGGAAGCGATGGTACCGATACCACCAACACCAACACCCAGGATCCACAGTTCAGAGCCAACACCTGGAGAGTGAACAACGTCTGCCAGCGGCATGTACATCGTCCAACCGAAGTCGGCGGCACCGCCCGGAGTCAGGAAGCCGAGCAGCATAACGACACCACCAGCGGTGGTCATCCAGAAGCCGAAGGCATTCAGACGGGGGAAGGCCACGTCAGGCGCGCCGATCTGCAGCGGCATGATGTAGTTCGCGAAACCGAACACCATCGGGGAGCCGTACAGCAGCAGCATGATCGTGCCGTGCATCGTGAACAGCTGGTTGAACTGCTCGTTGGACAGGAATTGCTGACCCGGCTCGAAAAGCTCGATACGGATCAGAAGGGCCATCAAGCCAC
The DNA here is from genome assembly GCF_027570165.1 of Corynebacterium macclintockiae. Taxonomy (NCBI): domain Bacteria; kingdom Bacillati; phylum Actinomycetota; class Actinomycetes; order Mycobacteriales; family Corynebacteriaceae; genus Corynebacterium; species Corynebacterium macclintockiae. The sequence continues at coordinate 5,693 of NZ_JAKMUV010000012.1, read as the reverse complement.
CAATCATGAAGAAGGTGAAGGACATGATTAGGTACATGATGCCCAGAAGCTTGTGGTCGGTCGTGGTCAGCATCTTCCACGCGAGGTTGCCACGCGGCACCTCACCGAAAGGCGCAGGCCGAGCCGGGGAAACCTCGTGGCTTTCCCTTGGCGCTACTGCGGTCATTTGTTCCTCCTGACTACGCGTGACCTGCCTAAACTATCCGCCGAACCTCTCTGAATTCTGCGGATCCTCTGGGCAAGCCACCCAAAAGAATGTTTCCTCTGTCCTGTTCCCACTGGATCAGCCTCGTCAATGACCGTTCCGAAACAGACACAGAATGCTTACATACTATCCCGTCAACGCGTTTTTCAATAGCCGTGGACGGGGCGGTCTTGGCAGAACCCACGTTTTCGGGGGTGCTGCTTCAGAAAAACCTTAGAAGTCCCAGTCGTCGTCGACGGTGTTCTCTGCCTTACCGATCACATAGGAGGATCCGGAACCGGAGAAGAAGTCGTGGTTTTCGTCGCCACCTGGGTTCAGCGCGGACAGGATGGCCGGAGACACGCGAGTCTCGTCAGCCGGGAAGAGGCCTTCGTAGCCCAGGTTGTTCAGAGCCTTGTTGGCGTTGTAACGCAGGAAGCGCTTCACGTCTTCAGTCCAGCCGAGCTCGTCGTATAGATCTTCGGTGTACTGCGCTTCGTTGTCGTAGAGCTCCAGAAGCAGGTCGAAGGTGTGCTCCTTCAGTTCCTCCTGGCGCTCCGGGGTCTCCTTTTCCAGGGCGCGCTGGTACTTGTAGCCGATGTAGTAGCCGTGGACGGACTCGTCGCGGATGATCAGGCGAATAATGTCCGCCGTATTGGTCAGCTTCGCGTGGGAGGACCAGTACATCGGCAGATAGAAGCCGGAGTAGAAAAGGAAGCTCTCCAGCAGCACCGAGGCGATCTTCTTCTTCAGCGGGTCATCGCCCTCGTAGAAGTCGAGGATGATCTTGGCCTTGTTCTGCAGCTTCTCGTTCTCTTCGGACCAACGGAACGCGTCGTTGATCTCTGGCGTGGAGGCTAGCGTCATAAAGATAGAGGAATAAGACTTCGCGTGAACGCTCTCCATGAAGGAGATGTTCGTCATCACAGCTTCCTCGTGCGGGGTAGCCGCGTCCTCGATCAGCTTCACCGCACCGACGGTGCCCTGGATGGTATCCAGCATGGTCAGGCCGGTGAATACGCGCATGGTGGACTGGCGCTCGAGGTCGTTGAGCGTCGACCAGCTCTGCACGTCGTTGGACAGCGGCACCTTCTCTGGCAGCCAGAAGTTGGCGGTGAGGCGATCCCACACCTCCAGGTCCTTGTCATCCGGAATGTTGTTCCAGTTGATGGCGGATACCGGATCGCCGTGGACGCGGTGGGCGGGAGTGTGGGGTGCGTGCGCACTCATCGCTTCGTTTCTCCTTCTCACAGAACGTGCTGATTTTCTTGCTGTCCCTCAGCTTGTGCACTTCGCCCCATGTTACCCCGTTTCCGCGACGCACCCCCCCTCGGCCACCACCCCCATTTTGGGGGGTCTTTCTTAATGACGCCCTCAGCGCGCGCTGGAGCCGATTTCAGCCCGGAGCTGGGCGCGTCACTACCTAAAGAGCACGTCAGGATTGGTTTACAGGGCAACCTAAGTAAAGACAGCCTCACCGACTATACAATAGGCTCTGACCTGCATTGATAATATAAGGGTAGCCTGCGTTTGCTAGCCGATTGGATAAACCCTGAGTACGGTGAGCTGCATGGAAATCAACGAGAAATTTCAAAAGCAACTGAACGAACAGGTCACCGCAGAGCACCAGGCCGCGCTGGTCTACACCCAGCTGGCTTATGAGCTGGATCGCCTCTCCTTCGACGGCATGAGCAGCTGGATGAAGGCTCAGGCGGATGAGGAGCGCGTGCACGCTCAGAAGTTTGCACAGCACCTGCTGGATCGCGACGCTCGCGTGGATGTCGAGACGATTGAGATGCCGTCTCTGAAGATCTCCACCCCGCTGGACGCCTTCGAGGCATCCCTGGAGCACGAGCGCAAGGTCTCCGCTTTGATCCGCGACCTGGTGAAGACTGCCGACGAGGTGGGCGATGTGGATTCCCGCAACCTGCTGAACTTCTTCCTGGAGGAGCAGATTGAGGAAGAGGCCACGGTCAGTGGCATCATCGACCGCATCAAGCTGGTTGGCACCGACGGCTCTGGCCTGCTGCGCATCGACGCAGAGCTGGGCAGCCGCTAACAGCTAGTACGAAGCCAACAAAAAAGCCGACTGGGATTCCTCCCGGTCGGCCTTTCTCGCTTAGAGCATGCAGCTCACGCAGCCCTCGACCTCCGTACCGGTCAGGGCTGTTTGGCGTAGGCGGATGTAGTAGATCGTCTTGATCCCCTTGCGCCAAGCGTAAATCTGCGCACGGTTAATGTCGCGCGTGGTCGCAGTGTCCTTGAAGAACAAGGTCAGCGACAAGCCCTGGTCCACGTACTTCGTGGCGACTGCGTAGGTGTCGATGATCTTCTCATAGCCGATCTCGTAGGCATCCTCGTAGTACTCCAGGTTCTCGTTCGTCATGTACGGAGCCGGGTAGTACACGCGCCCGATCTTGCCTTCCTTGCGGATTTCGATCTTGGAGGCAATGGGGTGAATCGAGGACGTCGAGTTGTTGATGTACGAGATCGAGCCCGTCGGCGGGATGGCCTGCAGGTTCCGGTTGTACAGACCATGGGTCTGCACGTCATCCTTCAGCTGCTGCCAGTCCTGTGCCGTCGGCACCTGGATGCTGGAATTGCCGAAGATTTGGCGCACGCGCTCTGTCTTCGGTGCAAACTCGGCCGGATCGTAGCGGTCGAAGAATTCGCCGGTGGCGTACTCGGAGTTCTCGAAGTTGTGGAACTTCTCTCCACGCTCCTGGGCAATCTTGTTGGAGGCCCTGAGTGCCTCGTACATCACAACCGCGAAGTAAGCATTCGTGAAGTCCAGTGCTTCCTCGGAGCCGTAGTGGATGTGTTCGCGGCCCAGGAATCCGTGCAGGTTCATCTGACCCAGACCAATGGCGTGGGAGTTGTCGTTGCCCTGGCGAACCGAAGGCACCGAGTCGATCGACGTCTGATCCGCCACTGCGGTCAGGCCACGGATAGCGGTCTCGATGGTCGTGGAGAAGTCCTCCGAGTCCACCGCCTTCGCAATGTTCATGGAGCCCAGGTTGCAGGAAATGTCGTCGCCGATGGTCTTGTAGGACAGGTCGGCGTTGAACTCAGACGGGGTGGAGACCTGCAGAATCTCGGAGCACAGGTTGGAGTGGGTGATGCGCCCCTCGATCGGGTTGGCCTTGTTCACCGTGTCCTCGAACATGATGTACGGGTAGCCGGACTCGAACTGGATCTCTGCCAGAGTCTGGAAGAAGGCGCGGGCGTTGATCTTGGACTTGCGGATCCGCGGATCCTCTACCATTTCCTCGTAGTGCTCGCTGATTGAAACATCGGCGAACGGCTTGCCGTAAACGCGTTCCACGTCGTACGGGCTGAACAGGTACATGTCGTCGTTGCGCTTGGCCAGCTCGAACGTGATGTCCGGGATCACCACACCCAGCGACAGGGTCTTAATACGAATTTTCTCATCCGCATTCTCGCGCTTGGTATCCAGGAAGCGCAGGATATCCGGGTGGTGAGCGTGCAGGTAGACCGCGCCGGCGCCCTGGCGGGCACCCAGTTGGTTGGCGTAGCTGAAGGCATCTTCCAGCAGCTTCATCACGGGGATCACGCCGGAGGACTGGTTCTCGATGTGCTTAATCGGCGCCCCGGCCTCGCGCACGTTCGACAGCAGCAGGGCCACACCGCCACCGCGCTTGGACAGCTGCAGCGCGGAGTTGATGGAGCGGCCGATGGACTCCATGTTGTCCTCGATACGCAGGAGGAAGCACGATACCGGCTCGCCGCGCTGCTTCTTGCCGATGTTGAGGAAGGTCGGCGTTGCAGGCTGGAATCGGCCATCCATGATCTCGTCGACCAGGTTGGACGCCAACTCTGTATCCCCCGCAGCCAGGCCCAGCGCAACCATACACACGCGATCCTCGAATCGCTCCAGGTAACGGCGTCCGTCGAAGGTCTTCAGGGTGTACGAGGTGTAGTATTTGTAGGCTCCCAGGAACGACTGGAAGCGGAACTTCTTCGCGTAGGCCTGCTTGAACAGGGACTTCACGAAGCTGAACTCATACTGCTCCAGCACCTCTGGATCGTAGTACTCGTTGTCGATCAGGTACTTGATCTTTTCTTCCAGATCGTGGAAGTAGACCGTGTTCTGGTTGACGTGCTGCAGGAAGTACTGGTTGGCAGCCTCGCGGTCCTTGTCGAACTGAATCTCCCCTGCTTCGTTGTACAGGTTCAGCATCGCGTTGAGCGCGTGGTAATCCAGCTGTTCGCGCTGGTCAACGGGCTCCTGGACCTTTTTTCCAAGCTCGTTGGCGGTCATGTGTATGTGTTCTCCTCAAAATCTCGCGCCGAATTATGCTCGCGCTAATGTGTTCGTTTCGATTCTAATAAGCACCCCAGACAACCGCGGGGTGACTTTTGTTACTTGTCTCGTTACTTGTGGTGCGTTTATCCGTCAGCTCGCAAGGTCCCACCGGCCTTCCTGACGCAGAGAGTCCTCAAACTCCGCCAGTCCTTGCCTAACCCTGCGTACATCCTCTTCGGTGCCCATCAGCTCAAAGCGATAGAGGTACGGGACATGGCATTTGGCCGAAATGATCTCCCCCGCCTTCGCAAAGTCCGAGCCGAAGTTCAGGTTTCCCGAGGCGATCACTCCGCGCAGCCACTTGCGATTTTGCTCCACGTTTAGAAACTTGATCACTTGTTTTGGAACCGGTCGCGAGAAGTCCCCCGTCATCCCCGCTCCCCCACCATATGTCGGCACTATCAACACATGCGGTTGATCGATGAACAGTGGGGCGTCACTACGTTTGAGAGGGATGCGGCAGGAAGGCAACCCGAGCTTGCGCACAAAACGGTGAGTGTTCTCCGTCGTGGAAGAAAAATACGTGATCAGCATTGAGCCTCATTAGGGAACTAGACAGCGCATTATTCTCCCGACCTGCGACGGTGCAGGTCGGGTGACGCTGGGGTTTAAGCGGCCTCTACAGCCAGGGTGCGAATGCGATCCGGACGGAAGCCAGACCAGTGATCCTCACCAGCAACAACTACGGGAGCCTGCAGGTGCCCCAGCGCCATAACGTAATCGCGGGCATCATCATCGAGGCTGATGTCTACGAGTTCGTACTCAAGACCGGCCTTGTCGAGGGCCTTCTTGGTGGCGTTGCACTGAACACAGGCGGGCTTGGTGTAGACGGTGATCATGGCGGCTGTCATTCTCCTGAAAGTGTTGAAACTGTGGCCCCGGTGGCAATAGTTTTTGTGGGCACTATCGGTGTTGATCTAGTTGGTGGTTGTCGTGCGAGGCGCTAGTGGTGCATCCGGGATTCCCGGTTTCACCTTGTCCTCATTGACTTGCTTAAGACTACACATCACACGCGTGTAAGACAACCGCTAAAACACAACATTTTGGGGGTCAAGGAAAGCGTGAGCACTATATGTAGTAGTTACAAGCTGAGTATTCGCAGGTGGCGGAATTTCCCACCACTACATCTAGCCACATGAAAAACATGCATGTAATTTCAAAGCCGGGATTTGGGACAAAAAA
>NZ_JAKMUV010000011.1:0-69735 GCF_027570165.1 Corynebacterium macclintockiae | reverse complement strand
GCCCTCACCCATCTCACCTCGAAAACCAATGGCCACGGAGGCGTCCACGCGAAGCGGGGTCGGTGGCGAGTTGGGGCTGTGGGCGTCATGACCATAGCGGCTTTAGCAATGACCAGCTGTTCGAGCGACGAACCGCAGGACAACACGGCGGCAAGCAGTACAAATAGGGGCGATGCGAAGAGCGGCGAGAAGGCGGAAGCAAAGGCCGACCCGACGCAGCAGGCGATCGATGCGTACAAGGATGTTTTGAAAGATCCGGAAAAGTACGAGCGCGACCATTCCGACCGCGACGATTATCACCCGACTGGGACTTATTCCTATGCACTGATTGAGGCGAATAATGATGAAGTTCCGGAGCTATTGCTCAAGAATGATTGCAAGTATTTCTCACCGGTGACTTTTATTGCAATTGGCCAGGATGGAAAGCCCTTTGCCGTGGATAGAGAACTGGTGGCAGGCGCGGGAACCACTGCAGCTCGGGCTAACGTAGCGGCTTCCAGCGAGGGCGACGGAATCTACGAATGGTCTTACACAAGCGGGCGCCCGGAAGTGCCAACGATTCATTACAATTTCGACGGCAAGCAGCTCACCGAGGGCGAGAAAAGCGAATGGAGCCAGGTCACGGGCACTCCAGCTGAGCAGGTTGAGTTGGAATGGTACGTCACCGACGACGCGAACGGACTGAAGAAGAACCAGTCTGGCTCTAACTTCGGATCCGGCGAATCTTCCGCGAAATCCGATAGCTCCAATAGCAAGGATAAAAGTAAGAAAAAGAAGGGGAAAAAGCCTAATTCCGATCTGCCTGCGGGTTATGTGAAGAAGGGTGACAGAAAGGAAGGCAACAAACCCAATCCTGATGGCGACGCCTCAGCCTCCGCGAGTAAGGACCTCCCCGAAGGCGCTTACGCGAAGGCCGGTGGGCCGATTCCTTCGGATGCTCTCGAAGCAACGGTTGTAAGGCGCTATAAGGAGTCTTACATGCACGACCGGGCGGTATTTCAGTCACCAAGCGGAAATATCAAGTGTGCAGTAGACGCTTCTTTCGCAGGATGTGGAATTCCCTCTTACCGCGATACGAAACCCTACGGATACAGCAAAACCGTTGGTGCAAACTGGTGGGTGGATTTCAAGAACTGGAAACTCATGCCAAGGGACGATGTGCCGCCTTACGCTCCCGATGATGGCGGTTCAGAAATCGAGGATGTGCCCTACGGCAAGACCATTTACTTCGGCGACCATGTCTGCCACTCGGAATACAACGGCATGACGTGTTGGAACGCAAAAACTGGTAAGGGCGCGTTTATGAGTATTAGCAAGACGGAGTTCTTCGGTTAGGACGGGTTCTTACCGATTTTAGCCTTCTTATTCAACTAAATAAGAGTCTCCCGGCTATCCATCTTTGAGTCTTTCCCCTTGCTACTTTTGGCACCACACCACTATTCGCGCAGGAATCTACAACGATTACACCGCACCTGTACAGGTAAACATAACCACTAACGGCAGCGAAGCCATCGCCACCATGACGTAAATCTTCAACACCAACATTGTTGCCAAATACCGTGTGGACGAGTTTTTCGCCCCTTGGAACTCCAGTCGTTCCTCGCTGTCGGCCTGGTCGTGCTCCCAGTCGGCTGGGACTTCGGCTTAAATGTCGGAAAAGTTGCAAAACGTTATTGGGTACATTTTTCATCTACATAAAATGCCTGGTCAGAGCGTTTTCTTCAACCAGAGGTGTGCGCCGAATTTTACGTTTTGCAACTTTTCCGACATTTAACCCTAGCCCTGGAGTTAGCCGAAGGAGGAAGTGGCGGCGCGGCGCGCAGAAACGGCGCTGGGACGGTTTAACAAACACAGCCCCCAGAGGCCTGGGCACAAAGAAAGCGCCGGGAGGAAAACCCTCCCGGCGCTTCGCCTAGTTCAGCGCCTAGTTCAGCGCCTAGCGCCAGCACGCTCGCGGACGCAAGCTACCAGCACTGCACGCGAGCTGCCAGCGCTACGCAGCGCAGCGCCTAGCGCAGCGCCATCAGGCGCAGCAAGCCACTACTTCGCAGCCTCCACGCGATCCTTCAGGCCCTTGAACTCGTCCCAGACCTCGGACGGAACCTTCGGACCCAGGAACTTCAGCCATTCCTCGTTGTCGGCCAGGTCGCGCTCCCAGTCGGCCGGGTTCACGGACAGTGCCTCGCGGATGTCCTCCTCCGTCTCCTTCAGGCCATCGGTGTAGATATCCTCGTAGCGGGCGGTGTAGCCAACGACGGTTTCGTCGGCCTCCACGCGGCCTTCGATGCGGTCGACGATCCACTTCAGCACGCGGGAGTTCTCGCCGAAGCCCGGCCACAGGAAGCGGCCGTCCTCGCCACGGCGGAACCAGTTGACCAGGAAGACCTCTGGCATCTTGTCGCCGCCCTTGTTGCCCATGTCGATCCAGTGCTGCAGGTAGTCACCAGCGTTGTAGCCGATGAACGGCAGCATGGCCATCGGGTCGTGGCGCAGGGAGCCAACGGCAGCCTCCGCAGCAGCGGCGGTCTGGCCGGAGGCAAGGGTGGCGCCGATGAAGGTGGCGTGGTTCCAGTCGCGAGCCTGGGTGACCAGCGGCACGGTGTCCGCACGGCGACCGCCGAACAGGATGGCGGAAACCGGCACGCCCTTCGGGTCGTTGAACTCCGGTGCGGCGACCGGGCACTGCTCGATCGGCACGCAGTAGCGGGAGTTCGGGTGCGCGGCCTTGTTGCCGGAATCCGGGGTCCACTCGTTGCCCAGCCAGTCGATGAGGTGCTGCGGCTCACCTTCCTTGGACTCCCACCAGACGTCCCCGTCGTCGGTCAGGCCGACGTTGGTGTACAGGGTGTTGCCCGGCTCCATGGACTTCATAGCCATCGGGTTGGAGGCGTAGTTGGTGCCCGGTGCCACGCCGAAGAAGCCGTTCTCCGGGTTCACGGCGTACAGGCGGCCGTCCTCACCGAAGCGCAGCCATGCGATGTCGTCGCCGACGACCTCTGCGCGCCAGCCCGGGATGGTCGGCTGGATCATGGCCAGGTTGGTCTTGCCACATGCGGACGGGAAGGCCGCACAGATGTAGTAGGCCTTGTCCTCCGGGCTGATCAGCTTCAGGATCAGCATGTGCTCTGCCATCCAGCCCTCGTCGCGCGCCATGGCGGAAGCAATGCGCAGTGCGTAGCACTTCTTAGCCAGGATGGCGTTGCCGCCGTAACCGGAGCCGTAGGACCAGATCTCGCGATCCTCCGGGAAGTGGGTGATGTATTTCGTGTCGTTGCACGGCCAGGTGGAGTCTTCCTGCCCTGGCTCCAGCGGCGCGCCCACGGAGTGCAGGCCCTTCACGAACTCGCCGTTCTCGCCGATCTTGTCCAGAGCTTCCTTACCCATACGGGTCATGATGCGCATGGACATAACCACGTACGGGGAGTCGGTAATCTCGATGCCTAGCTTCGGGGACGGGTCGGTAATCGGGCCCATGCAGAAAGGCACGATGTACATGCGGCGGCCCTTCATGGAGCCGGAGAAGTGCTCGCGCATTTCGGCGCGCATCTGCTCCGGGTCCATCCAATTGTTGGTGGAGCCGGCGTCTTCCTCAGTCTTAGAGCAGATGAAGGTGCGGGATTCCACGCGCGCAACGTCAGACGGGTTGGAGCGCGCCAGGAAGGAGTTCGGCTGCGCCTCTTCGTCCAGCTTGATCAGGGTGCCGTGCTCGACCAGCTGCTCTGCCAGCTGGTTCCACTCCTCCTCGGAGCCGTCACAGAACACGACTGATTCTGGCTGGAAGAGCTCCACGGCCTCCTCGATCCAATTCAGCATCTCCTGGTTCTTGGTGGGTGCCTCGCCGACAAGCCCTCGAATTGTCATCGATATTCTCCCTACGTTTTTGTTTCCCACAACCCGACTCAGCCACATATGCGAAAAATGCACTAGCCAGCCGTATGTTTAAACGTCCTGTTCAAACGCGGTTGCATTCACCTAAAGTCTACTAAAACCTGCGATATTTAGGCGCACGGTATCGCTTTGATCTGTAATTTTCCGGGTCTGCGCATTGGCACACGAGTCCCCTTGCACCCCCAGACTATCGCGTTGCCCAGGGGTGTTGTTCGGTTCTGGTGCCTGTGGACGCAGATCACACCCGCACTAACCCCATTCACCCCGATCAACGCATTTCCAGGCGTCTGTTTCCCACTGCCCACCCCCCGTATCGGGGGTGTTCTTGTTGTTTCTTAGTGACGCCCCCTCGGCCTCCCCCGGCTCAATCCATCGCCAGGCTGACCATTGTCCGTCGTAGGACACTGAGGAAACGTAGTCCACTTTGCCGTCCCCATCCGTATCGCTGAGGATGCTCATTCCGCGGTCGTCGGCAATGGTGACGGACTCTTCGACTCCGCCCCAACCCCGACCGGTTCCGTCCACGCCGGTATCGGCTCCCCGGTTGGGGTTGTGAGCATTGGGATCATGGACGTTGAGCGCGTCGACAAAGTATTCGCGCCCCTTAAATTCAACGGTCAGGCCACCACCCAAACCATCGCTGAGACCATCGCCCAGCCCATCGCCCAGCCCATCGCCCAGCCCAGAGGGCAACGCACTGTGCAGCACACCCTGCAGTCCGTGCCCTTCGACCAGATCCGCCAGAGGATTCTGCGGCACAGCGCCTTCCGGGGAATCAAACATCCCGTCAAACATGTCCATGCTCATCAGCGCACCTCCATAGCCAGGTTGCGGATCCGTGGCGCTACCGGCGGGATGTCTAGGCGGGCAACTACCTCCGTCACCACGCCCGCCCAGTGCTGGCGCAGCACAGCGGATTCCTTGGCTGCACGGGTCTTCCACGCCTCGTGGCGCAGCATCGCCAGCCGCGCGCCGACCACGGCCAACGCAACCAGCAGTCCGACAACAATTCCAGCAATCACTCCGAAGATCCTGCCGACCATCGTCCCCAGGCCTAATCCCGCTGCAATGCCCGCCGCAGCCACTGGCACCAGGCTGGCTCGTGCCCCGGCCACCACCGTCGGTCGCGCCGGCGGCTGCACCTGAGTTTCGGGAAGTGGTGGAAACAGCGCCCCCTGTTCCAGTACTGCCAAGCGCAGACGAGCCATGAAGGCAGAGTGCAGGTCCTCGAAATCCTCACGGTTGCCTGCAGATCGCTCGCTTTCCTCGGCCGTATCTAACACCTCCTGGGCGATCCGGGTGGCGCTCAGCCGCGTGGCAATGCGCACCCGGTCTAGGCGCTCTGCATCCGCCCGGCGCGCATCGACCTCCCACTCCTCCAGATCCACTCCCAGCTCATGGATCCAATCGCATACCTCGTCCACGCCCTCGCACCAGACCCAACCTGGGGTGTCGACCCACGCGGACGAGGGGGCGTCACTACCAAAGGGCCACAACAGCACCACGCCCATGGCCTGCGCGACTGCCCGGGCGACCTCCCGATCCTCCGGGGTGGCGCTGCTGACCACCGCAACGACGATATCGGGGCGCTGCTGCGGGCCAGCACCCTCGATGACCTCTAACTTTTCCCCTGCCTTACCTGCTGTTCTTTCCACCCGCGCACGCAACAGCGCCGCACATTCGGCTACTGCGCGCCCATCCGGGCCGATGACGGAAATAGTCTTCCCCACTTTGTTAAGTCCCCCACTTGGCTTAAGACATTCTGCAGCCTGTCTGCAAGAATGGTCTAGATGAATAATTCCGATGACACTTCAGGCAGCCTTCCCCCAGGCCGCCCGCTACAGACACAGTTTAACGACGGTCGCGACTATCCGCGACTGGGCAATTTCAGCTTTCGCCGCGGCACCTTGACCGACAACCAAGAGGCGCTGTGGAACGAACACTGGCCGGAGCTGGGCAAAGTGCTTGCCGATGAGGTCATCGACCTTCCCGAATGGTTCGGCCGCGATGCTGAAACAATTGTGGAAATTGGTTCCGGAACGGGCACCTCGACCGCCGCGATGGCGCCGCTGGAAGCAGATAAAAACATCGTCGCCGTCGAGCTTTACCGCCCCGGGCTGGCCAAGCTGCTGGGCTCGCTGGTGCGCGGGGACATCCACAACGTGCGCATGATCCGCGGCGACGGGGTCGAAGTCTTGCAGCGCATGTTCGCACCCGAATCGCTGTCCGGCGTGCGCATTTACTTCCCGGATCCATGGCCGAAGGCGCGCCACCACAAGCGGCGCATCGTACAATCCGGCACGCTGCACCTGATCGCCTCCCGATTGAAGCCGGGAGGCATTCTGCACATCGCCACCGATCACGCGGACTACGCGGAGTGGATCGACGAATTGGTACAGGTCGAAGAGCAGCTGGAGTACCTGGGCTGGCCCGAGGACCAGTCGGACATCCCACAGCTGACGGACCGGCAGGTCATCACGAAATTCGAGGGCAAGGGGCTGGACAAAGAGCACGTGATCCGCGAATACCTGTGGCGGAAGAAATAGCTAACACACCCCGAAAGGTTTGCCATTCGCCCTGGTCGGGTTCGTAGACTATAGGGAAATCTGCCAGGAAGGGTCTGGCGAAAAGGAAAGGATCTTACGTTGTTTAGCTCTTGGGGCGATGTCGCCTACCGGTTCCGCCGGCTGATCCCTCTGGTGATCATTGCGGCGATCCTGGTGCTGTATGTCGTCGCCGGGCTGAAACTGGCCGACCGGATGAGCCAGGAGGGGTGGGACGACCCCCACTCGCAGTCCACGAAGGCCGCGCAGATCGAGCAAGACGTTTTTGGTCGGGACGCCAACGGCGACGTCATCCTAATGGTCACCGGCGACAAGCCGGGGTCCGCTACCTCTGACGAGGTCAAGCAGGCCATGACCCAGCAGATTGATCAGCTGCGCAAGGATCACCCCGATGAGATCGGTGGGGTGACCAGCTTCTTTAACCGCGGTCCGGCCGCCATGGCCAACCCGGATGGCACTGCCGCTTTTGCAGCCATCGGGCTGAAGGGCGTGGAAGATGACGTGCTGATCAACTTCCGCAAGATCGAGGATGACCTGCGTGCTATCAGCGCCCCTGGCGTGGATGTGAAGATCGCCGGCGCCACAGCGGTCTCTGACTCTTTGGACGAGGGCATGGCCGGGGATATCCACCGCGCCGAGGTCTACGCCCTGCCCGCCGTCGGTCTGCTGCTGCTGATCGTCTTCGGCGGGTTGATCGCCGCGTTTATGCCGCTGCTGGTGGGCGGCCTGTCGATCCTGGGCTCCATGGGTGTGCTGGCGATCCTGGCCAGCTTCACGCAGATCAACGTCTTCGCCCAGTCGGTCGTCACGCTGCTGGGCCTGGGCCTGGCCATCGACTACGGCCTGTTCATGGTCTCCCGCTTCCGCGAGGAAATGGCCGAGGGCAACGACACGCGCACCGCTGTGCGCAACACCACTGCGACCGCAGGCAAGACCGTGGTGTTCTCCGCGGCAATGGTGGCCGTGGCGCTGTCCGGGCTGTTCATCTTCCCGCAGGCCTTCCTGAAGTCCGTGGCCTTCGGCGCGATCTCTGCCGTGGGACTGGCGGCACTGCTGTCCGTGGCCGTGCTGCCGAGTATCTTCGCGATGTTGGGGCCGAACATCGACAAGTGGTCCTTCAAAAAGAAGCGCGACCGCCGCCGTTCCGAGCAGGTCAACGGCATCTGGGGCCGCATCCCGGCCTTCGCCATGCGCCACTCCAAGCTGTTTACAGTCGCCATCGTCGGCGGTCTGTTGCTGGTGGCAGTGCCGATTGCGGGTATCAAGCTGGGTGGCATCAACGAGACCTACCTGCCGCCGTCGAACCAGACCCGCGTGAACCAGGAAGAGTTCACGGAGAAATTCCCGCAGTTCCGCACCGACCCGATCAAGCTGGTCATCGAGGGTGATTCCCAGGCCGTGGGCGCGGTCTACCAGAAGGCCAATGCTGTGCCTGGCCTGACCGCCCCGTTCCAGGTTTCCCGCCCCACGAAGGACGGCGTGACTGTGCTGTCCACCGGCATTGCGGACCGCAAGGATAACGACCGCATCGTCGGCGCGCTGGAGGACATCAACGTCGACGGCGCCAACGTGTACGTCGCCGGCACCCCTGCCCTGGAGGTCGAGTCCATCGACGCGCTGTTCGAGAAACTGCCGTGGATGCTGCTGTATATCGTGCTGGTCAGCTTCGTCCTGATGGCCATGATCTTCGGCTCGCTGATCATTCCCGCCAAGGCCGTGATCATGAACATCCTGGGCACCGGCGCGACCCTTGGCCTGCTGACATTGATCTTCGTCGACGGCCACGGCGCCGACATGTTCAACTTCACCGCCGGACCGCTGACCTCGCCGGTGCTGGTACTGATCATCGCCATCGTCTTCGGCCTATCGACGGACTACGAGGTGTTCCTGGTTTCCCGCATGGTGGAGGCCCGCGCCCGTGGTGCCTCCACGGATCAGGCGATCCGCTTCGGCACGGCCACCACCGGCAGCATCATTACCGCTGCTGCGTTGATCATGATTGTGGTCTGCGGTGCCTTCGGTTTCTCGTCGATCGTGATGATGAAGTACATCGCCTTTGGCATGGTCATCGCGCTGATCTTCGATGCGACGATCATCCGCATGCTCCTCGTGCCCTCCATCATGCACCTGCTCGGCCCGGACAACTGGTGGGCACCGCGGTGGGTCAAGCGCCTATCGGAGAAGGTCGGGCACAACGAGCAGCTGGAGCCCTCGCCGCGCGAGGCAGCGACGGCTTCCCGTTCGTCGCAGGTGACGGTTGCGGAGCTTTCTGGTGTGGACGCCATCGCCCCCGTGCCCGCCCAGCATTCCGGTGATGCTCCCGCACGCCAGCGGGATCTGCCCTTCGCGGAGCTGATGCGCCGGGTGGAAGGCCAGCGCAACAATGACGGCAACGGCGAAGGCGGCGGTGAAGGCGACGTTGAAGGCGACGGGAATATGGACGAAAGGGGCATGAATGAGTAGCCTCTGGCGGCGCGCAGATGTGCGGGCACTGTTATCCCTGGCTCTGATCGGTCTGATCGCTTTCGTCGCCCGGGAACACCTGCACTTCATCGGCGAGGGTTGGCGGGAGCTTGCCCACGCCGATAAACGCTGGATCGCGCTCGCCGTCGTGGCGCTGGCGCTCTCCATGGTCGCGCAGGCCGAGGTGATGGTGGTGCTTCTGCGCAGCGCCGGTGTGAAGGTAAAGCGCACAACCGTGAACTGGCTGGGCCTGGCCGCTAACTCCTGGTCCTCTACATTCCCCGGCGGCCCGGCGCTTTCGGCAGCCATGATCTTCCGCGAACAGCTGAAGTGGGGTGCCACACCCGTTATCGCCAGCTGGTACATGCTGCTGTCCGGCGCCCTGGCCGGTGGCGGCATGGCGATCCTGGCCATCGGCGCAGTGTTTTTCCTCGGCCAGACCGTGAAGCCGGTAACCGTGGCTCTGTCCCTCCTCGCCCTGGTCGCACTGGCACTCCTAACCAACTGGGTGGCCAAGAATCGCGACGTGGTGGAGCGGTGGCTCGTCAACAGGCTGCGCACCTACAACACCCGCCGCGGCAAGCCCGCCGACCGCTTCACCGACAGCGTCCGTGGATTCTCCCGCCAGCTGTCCGCCGTGGAGCTACCACTGCCGAAGCTCGCGGCCGCTATTGCCGCCAGCTTGGGCAACTGGATTTTCGAAATCCTGTGTCTGTTGGCCTGCATCTACGCCGTCGGCGCCACCCCGCCCATCGCCGGCGCAGTGCTGGCCTTCCTGACCGCCAAGCTGGTGGGTCAGGCGCAGGTCACCCCCGGTGGCCTGGGGCCAGTGGATGTTGCTCTGACCAGTGCGCTGGTGGGATTCGGCACGCTTACCTCCGTCCAGGCGTTCGGGGCGGTGATCGTTTTCCGTATGCTCAGCTTCGTGGGTCTGACCATCGTGGGCTGGATCGTGTTCTTTGCCACCAAGATGGTCAACCCCAAGGGCGAGGCTGAACAGGTCGCGGCGGACAATGGGCGTCCTCAAGAAAAAGTGCAAGAGCCGGTCGGCGAAGCACAATAGAAAAAGACAGTAAGATACGAGGCCATGAGCACCCCCACTAACACCGCCACCGGCGGTCTACCTGGCAAGACGCAACGCTCGCCAGTGATGGCGCTGAGCTTCGACGTCCTCGCCGTACTGCTGTTTGCCCTGCTAGCACGCATTGCGCACAATACCCCAGAGATGCCACTGAGCTTCACCGGTTGGCTGGATACCTCCTGGCCATTCCTGATCGGGGTGGCGATCGTGTGGGCGCTGCTGTGGATCGGCGTGGTGCGGCCGCGAAAAAGCGCGCAGGTCACGGGCGCGGACGGCTTCAGCGGCTTCGAGTTCTCTACGGGCGCGATGGTGTGGATCACCAATGTGATCGTAGGGTTGGGAATCTGGGGAATTCGCCACGGGGAGGTTCCGCACTGGTCGTTCATGATCGTGGCGACCGTGATGAGCGGCCTGCTACTGTTCGGCTGGCGCGGGATGTTCCGCTTGGGTCGGCTGCGTAGGCTTTCGCGCATGAAGCGCATGGGGCGGATGTTCAACAAGTAGAAGCCCGCCCGCGCCAAGGAACGTTCGAAGCGCGCTTCAACGAATTAACCTGACGTACACCTTGGCGCAATATGGGGTTCTTTCACGTTGCTTAGAGTCTTTTGAGGTATCTGCACAGTTAGCTGTGCTGATGAGCTAAAACCCCAACAAGACTATGGCCAACCACATCTAGACGAACGACATTGTGTGGGCATGGCCGACTGCAAAAATCGAGGAGAGATCCCCCATGGGCCTGAAGGGTCGCAATCTGCTGAAGAAGATGGACTTCACGTCTAGCCGTTCCCACCGCACCTGTGTGTACAAGTGTGGCGACGCTTGCTCCAAGCCGGTGAACAACAAGTCCGACAACAACTACTTTATGGATCTGATCCAGGGCACGTTCTCGCGCCGCAGCGCACTGCGCGCAGGTGGCGCAGCAGTCGTTACCGTCGGCGGTGCTTCCTTCCTGGCAGCCTGCAGCGACGACAACGGTGAGGGTGGCGCAAAGGGCGGCAACGGCGAGAACAAGGGTGGCAACGGTTCCGGCAGCGCCGACGCACCGGACGGCCTGAAGTTCGAGATGGTCGAGCCGAACACCAAGGACGAAGTCGTCGTTCCGGCTGGCTACAAGTCCGAGGTCGTTATCCGCTGGGGCGACCCGGTGGTTGAGGGCGCCAAGGAATTCGACGTTGACAACCAGACCGCGGAACAGGCCGCCAAGCAGTACGGCTTCAACTGTGACTTTGCGGCGCTGCTGCCGATCGAGGGAGAGAACAACCGCTTCCTGCTGGTCTCCAACCACGAGTACTCCACCCCGCAGCAGATGATCCCAGACTACGACCTGGAGAACCCCTCCAAGGAGCACGTCGACATCGAGCTGGCTAGCCACGGCATGTCCATCGTCGAGGTTGAGGGCAACGACAAGGACGGCAAGCTGAAGCCCGTCATGGGCAAGTACAACCGCCGCCTGACCGGCACCACCGAGTTCGAGCTGCGCGGCCCGATCGTTGGCCACAAGCTGGTGAAGACCTCTGACGACAAGGAAGGCAAGATCGTCAAGGGCACTTTCAACAACTGCTCCGGTGGCGTGACTCCATGGGGCACCATCCTGTCCGGCGAGGAGAACGTTGACCAGTACTTCGCTGGTGGAGAGAACGTTAAGGACGAGAAGGTGCGCGAGCGCCTGAGCCGCTACGGCATCGAGGATGCCAAGACCGCTCGTCAGTGGGAGAAGCACTACGACCGCTTCGACGTGACCAAGGAGCCGAACGAGCCGCACCGCTTCAACTACGTGGTTGAGGTGAACCCCTGGGATCCGAAGTCCACCCCGGTCAAGCACACCGCCCTGGGTCGCTTCAAGCACGAGGGCTCCAACATCCACGTCACCAACGACGGCACCGTGGTTGCATACTCCGGCGATGACTCCCGCTTCGAGTACATCTACAAGTTCGTCTCCTCCCGCAAGATCCGCAGCGGTAACACCGACAAGGATCGCGAGGAGAACATGAAGATCCTGGACGAGGGCACCCTGTATGTTGCCACCTTCGAGGGCAACAACAAGGACTTCGACGAGAACAATCCGCCGAAGGGCGAGAAGTTCGACGGCACCGGCAAGTGGATCAAGCTGGTCACCGTCAAGGAGGACGGCTCCGCCGAGTCCCACGTCGACGGCATGTCTGCCGAAGAGGTCATCGTCTTCACCCGTGAGGCTGGCGACAAGGTCGGTGCTACCAAGATGGACCGCCCGGAGGATGTCGAGCCGCACCCGACCACGGGCAAGATCTACGCTGCACTGACCAACAACAAGTACCGCGGCACGCAAGAAGAAGGCAAGAACAAGGAAAACGTTCGCGAGTACGCCCCGGTCAAGGAAAACAAGAACGGTATGGTCATCGAGATCGAAGATGACTTCACCGGCGAAGACCTCAAGTGGAACCTGCTGCTGGTTTGTGGTGACCCGGACGAGGCCGAGACCTACTTCGGTGGCTTCGACAAGTCCAAGGTCTCCCCGATCTCCTGCCCGGACAACGTCACCTTCGACTCCTTCGGCAACCTGTGGGTCTCCACCGACGGCAACGCCCTGGAATCCAACGACGGCCTGTTCGCCGTCTCCCTGGAAGGCGAGACCCGCGGCCTGACCAAGCAGTTCCTGACCGTCCCGGCCGGCGCCGAGACCTGTGGCCCGCTGGTCTTCGACAAGCGCGTGCTGGTCAACGTTCAGCACCCGGGTGAGGATGAGGAAGCTACCGTCAAGACCTCCAAGTCTCACTGGCCGGATGGCGGCGACTCCATCGCCCGCCCGGCTACCGTGGTTGCGTGGAAGGAAGACTTCGGCACCATCGGCGCCTAAGTTGTTGGGTTAGCTGCCTAACCCTCCCCAGCTCCCTCTCGCGGTTTTCCTCGAGAGGGAGCTTTTCTATACCGTGGATCGAGTAGAGCGAAAGGAGCACCAACGGTGACCGGCCCCCGCGAAGACACCGAGACCACCAACGGCATTCGCCCTCTCACACCGGAGGACAACGGCTACAAGAAGGCCCTCATCGCCTCCCTTTGCTCGGGTCTGGCCTCGTACAACGCCCTGTACGCCACCCAAGCAGTCCTCCCGGCACTGTCGGAGGACTTCGGTGTCTCCCCCTCGCTGGCTGCGCTGACGGTCTCCGCCACCACGGGTGGCCTGGCGCTCATGGTCATTCCGCTCAGCATCGTCTCCGAGCGCTTCGGGCGGCGCCGGGTGATCCAGGCATCCGTCCTGGCAGCTACCCTCTTCTCCCTGGCGCTAGTCACGCTGCCGTCGATCCAGTCGATCATCGCGGTGCGCCTCCTGCAGGGCATCGCCGTAGCGGGCGTGCCAGCCGTGACCATGGCCTTCCTCTCGGAGGAAATCGACCGGCGCTACCTCCCCCGCATCATGGGCTTCTATATCGCGGGTAATTCGCTGGGCGGCCTCATCGGCAGGCTTATCCCAGGCATCGCCCTGGAGTTCACGGATTGGCGCCTAGCCACCCTGCTCAGCGCCCTCTTCGCCTTCGCGATGGCCTTGATGACTACCTGGGTGCTGCCCAAGCAGCGCTTCTTTACTCCGAAGAAAATCACGCTCGCCCACGAACTGCAGGCCTTCGCCAATCACCTGCGCGACCCTATCCTGCTGAAGCTTTTCCTGTTGCCGTTCCTACTGATGGGCAGTTTCGTTTCCCTGTACAACTACATGACCTTCCGGCTGATCAACACCTTCGGCCTGCCGGAATCCCTCGCCGCGCTCGTGTTCGTCATCTACCTGTCGGGCACCTGGACTTCCACGCGCACGGGCACGATGGTCAATCGCTACGGCCAGGCAAAGGTCGTGGTCGCCTGCATCGCCCTGGCGCTGGTAGGCCTCTTCCTGGCCTTCATCCCGACTGTCCCCACCACGCTCGCAGCCGTGCTACTGTTCACCGCCACGTTCTTCCCCGCCCACTCGATCTCCAGCGCGTGGGTCGGCGAGGTCGCACGTCAGGATCGCGCCGAGGCTTCGAGCATCTACATCCTGAGCTACTACCTCGGTTCCTCTATCATCGGCTGGGTCTCCGGCTATTTCTTCGCCCACAGCTGGGGATTGCTGGTCGCTTGGTTGATTCTGTTGACCCTTATCGCCCTGGTCACGGCCGTTGCCGCCATGCGGCGCGATAAGGCTATTTCTTCTTGACGCCCCACGCGCAAACCGCTCTTTAATCCAGAAAAATATTAAGAATAGTTGATTTTTTTACATAGAAAACCTCCTACCGCCGAGCTGTGTGTCTAAGATCACTCGCATGGGACATACTCGCAAACTTCGATTCGCATCGATCCTCGGTGTAGGGATGCTGGCTACCGCTGGGATGGGCGTCGCAGTCGCCCAGGGTGGCGTCTCTGCACACCTCGCACTATCCGGCACGATCTTCAACATGGAGGTCGGTGAGCTGGACGGTAAGGGCTTCGACCTCTTCACCGACGTTGACGAGATGCACAACGGCAAGGAAGCTATCTCCCGTCTGCGCATTAAGGATGCCAAGGTGACTGACGTCTGCATGACGGCGCCGATAAAGATCCCCGGCGTTGGGGAAAAGAAGTTCCAAATGACCGTTCCGGGGCAGAACTTCTCCGCGGAGAACATGCTGATTGGTGCGCGAAAGCTCTCCGGTGATCTAACCCTGATTAACCCGCAAATCGGCGTTGATGCCGGCAAGATTGATAAAGACGCTCCGGACGGTGGCTGGGGTATCTTCGCCGACTCCCTGCAAGCGAAGGGGCAGGGAATCGAGGCGACCTCTCTGTCTGCGGATAAGATGACCGCCGGCGGCAGCAAGATTGCAATTGTGGATAGCGACAATGCCGAGTGCTAACCCCAGCGGTTTCGGTCATTGGCGCCGCAACCGCCCGTTCGGGGCAGGGCTATTCATGCTGCTGTCGGGCATCATCATGATCGTTCCGGCATACCTGTCGTTCGAGGTATCGAACATCGTCATCCAGGTCTCCACGATCTCCGGCGTGTCCACCCTGTTGATCGGCGCGTTGTTGATCACCTCTGGGCTGATGACGTGGTTCAAGCCAGACACTCGCCTGCTCACGGGCGTAGCCTCCCTGATCCTCGGAATCGTGGCGCTTCCCATGTCGAACATCGGCGGCTTCGTTCTGGGCACCTTGTGCGCCGTTATCGGTGGAGCTTTGGCGCTGTCGTGGACGGAGGAAGAAAAGCCGCCTAAGGGCGTCAAGAAAAGGAAGGTAGATGAGCAAGCAGCGTAAACGCGGCGGCTCCAGCGCTGCGAAGGCCGTCGTTGCAGCGGCGTCGATGTGCGGGCTGGTGGCGGCGCTGGCGGTCGAGGTTGCCCCGAGCGCCGAGGCGCAATTGCAGCTGCCACCGCCTCCTGCGCTTCCGGCTCCGCCAGCACTTCCGGCTCCGCCGCCACCTCCGAAGCTTCCGCCACCCCCGAAGCTCCCGGCGCCCCCGGCTCCTCCCGAGGTGCCGGAGAACCTGCGGGTGGACCTCACCCCACCGGGGCCGATCAAGGGCGAGAAGCCCGTTCAGCAGGGCACCTACGTCATCAAGGCGGACAACACGCGCCTGCTCGGGCACGTCAAAATGTCGCTGGTGCAGCAGCCCACACCCCAGGGGCCTAAGCCGGCACTGCGCATTGATGCGGACAAGGCGATCCTAACGAACCTGTCGGTGCAGTTCCCCACGCCGGGAGCTGGGCCTGAAGGCGGAATCTGGCAGCGGACTGGTCCGGGGCAGACTACGACGCTCACCGGGCATTTTCACATCGTGGTGAGTTCGCTGAACGTCACGCCTCGCGTGGCTGGACTGCCTCTAATCCCGCTGCCGATCGATGCCAACATGGCACCGAAGGAGCTGCAGGAAGCAGCAAAGAAAATCGGCCTTGGCACTCCGGATGCTCTCTCCGAACACCTGGAAATGACCAACGGCACGATGCACACGTATTTCGTGAAGGCCGACGAGCTGAAGCTGCCTGCCAGCACCAAGATCGGGATATAGTCGGCCACAGCGATGCTGCATGCATTCATCGATGAGTCAGAGTCGGGAGCCAACTATTTCTTTCTTGGCGCGCTCATTGTCCGCGAAGAAAACCTGGCCAAACTAAACCAAGCGCTGGACAAAATAATGGTGGAGTTTTCCTCCACGACTTCAGTCCAACCGGAGGCTGAGTTACATGGCTATGACATGATGCAGCAAAAAGGTGACTGGAATGGCATCCCCCTCCGACTTGCCACAGCAGTCTTTACACAGGCGATGAAGGCGATCGACG
Organism: Corynebacterium macclintockiae; assembly: GCF_027570165.1. Taxonomy (NCBI): domain Bacteria; kingdom Bacillati; phylum Actinomycetota; class Actinomycetes; order Mycobacteriales; family Corynebacteriaceae; genus Corynebacterium; species Corynebacterium macclintockiae. Next base: position 53,476 of record NZ_JAKMUV010000011.1, on the reverse strand, counting down.
CCTATGCGGATGCATTTTATGGAGAGGGGATAGACAGGGTTAAACAGGCCGAGCGGTACAGAGTTCTTTACCACCACCGCACGGTCGCTATTGGTTACGTCTTAGAGCGAATTCAAGAGCATGCAAAGCGTCTAGACGAAAGGGCAATTGCCTACCTGGACAACCACTACACCGCACCCGAAGGCCGCAAGGAGTTCATCCAATACAAGAGCAAGGGAACCTTCGGCTACAGAAGCTCAAAACTCGACAGAATCGACGAGATGGATTTCTATGATTCCCGAAGCTATCGCGGGCTCCAGGCGGCAGATCTCTGCACCTATATTTACAACCGCACTGTGACCTGTACGCACGCCGCTCCCAAGGCACTCAAAACACAAAACTTACTTTGGGAAATGATCGCGACAATTCGAAACGAAGGGCGCTGCCGGATCTGGCCTTAGATGCACGAAACCCGCCGGTCAATCCGGCGGGTTCGGCGATGTGGAGTCGCTTACAGGCGATCTCTACATTCATCATCCTACGGGCAGCAATCCAGTGGATCAACTACTTTCACCGATCAAAACCAGCTACATCGGCATGATGGTGTGCTTCTTCGGTGGCTCCTGCACCTGCTTGTTGCGCAGCTGACGCATCGCTTGACGCAGTCGGATACGTGTCTGGTCTGGGGTGATCACAGAGTCCACGTAGCCACGCTCGGCCGCCACATAAGGGCTGGTCATGTTGGCGTTATAGAAGTCCATGAACATTTTCTTGGCGGCGGGGCGCTGCTCCTCCGGCATGGCAGCCAGGGCCTTGCCCTGCATCATCACCACGGCAGCCTCCGCGCCCATCACGGCGATCTGCGCAGTCGGCCACACCAGGTTGATGTCCGCGCCCAGGTTCTTCGAGCCCATCACGGCATAGCCACCGCCGAAGGCCTTGCGTACCACCACGGTCACCTTCGGAACCGTCGCCTCCACCGTGGCGAAGCCCAGCTTCGCTCCGCGGTGAATCAGGCCAGCCTTTTCCTGCTCCACGCCCGGCATGTATCCGGGTGTGTCCACAACCCAGACGAGGGGGACGTTGTAGGCGTCACAAATACGGATAAAGCGCGCAGCCTTATCCGCAGCGTCGGCGTCCAGGCAACCGGCCAGCTCCATCGGCTGGTTCGCCACCACGCCCACCGAGTGTCCGTCGATACGAGCGAAGGCGGTGACGACGTTCGAGCCGTAGTCGCCCTGGACCTCCAGCACGTTGTCGTCGTCGAAGATGCGAGTCAGCACCTCCATGATGTCGTAGCCCGCGTTCGGGTCATCCGGGATGATGTCGTTCAGTTCGAAGTCGCGCTCAGTGAGCTCGTCGTTCGGCGCCCAGAACTCCGGAGTCTCGTCGAAGGTACTGGCAGGCAGGAAGTCCAGCAGATCCTTTACATAGTTAAACGCATCTTCTTCGCTGCTCGCGACGTAGGAAACGTTGCCGTTGCGGGCCTGTTGACGCGCACCGCCGAGCTCCTCCATCGAGATCTTTTCGCCCGTCACCGATTCGATCACGGCCGGGCCAGTAACGAACATCTGCGTGCGACCTTCGACGGCCACCACGAAGTCGGTGGTCACGGGCGCATACACGGCACCGCCGGCGGACGGGCCAAGCAGAATGGAAATCTGCGGGGACTGGCCGCTCAGCGGCAGCTGGCGGCGGGAGATCTCGGAGTACATCGCCAGGGACATCACGGCGTCTTGAATGCGGGCGCCACCGGAATCGTTAATGCCGATCACCGGGCAGCCAATGCGAATGGCCATGTCCATGACCTCGCAGACCTTCTTGCCGAAGGTCTCACCTACCGAGCCGCCGTACACCGTCTTATCGTGGGCATATACCGCCACGGTACGGCCGCCGACCTGGCCGTAACCGGTCACCACGCCATCGCCGTAGGGGGCATCGTCCTCGCCGGGGGTGCGACCCAGGGCGCCGATCTCCACGAACGTGCCCTCGTCCAGCAACGCGGCAATACGCTGGCGGGGCGTGGTCAGCCCCGCTTCGTCGCGCCTTGCCTTTGCCTTCTCAGAGCCCGGATCCTGCGCCTGTTCCAGCCTGCGGTGCAGCTCCGCCAGCTTTTCGGCGGTGGTGCCGGTGGTGCCGGTGCCGTTGGCGCCGGTTGCTCCCTCGTCGGCAGCAGTCACAGTGAAAGTCCCTTCGTTTCTCGACAAGCCTGGTTAAAGGTTATCTAGTTAATCGCCGTCTAGTCGCCATCCGTGATGTGCTTGGCGATCACACGTCCCACTTTAGAGATCTCTGGTTCATCCACAATAGCCAGGTGGTCGCCGCGGAGCTGGATGATTTCCAGGTCCTTGACGATCTCGCCCCAGCCACCGTCCGGCGCTACCTCGGCGTAGGCCGGCTCCAGCTCAATCGCGCCGTCGTGCATTCGCTCCGCGCGGAACAGCGTGACCGGTGCCTGCACGTCCGCCCAGGCTCCGAAGTCCAGGGATTCCAGGATGCGGTTGTCCACGAAGCTGGCGCGCTGGTGCTCCAGCACGCCCGCGGGCAGGCCGAGCCCCTTGGCCTCCGGGGAAGCCAGGAACTGCTGGAACATCTGCATCATCACGCCTTCGCCCTGCTGGTCCAGCAGCTCGTGCGGCACCTCCAGGGGCAGCCCGTAGGTCTTCTGGGCGAACGCGGCGTAGCGGTCCCAGCGCGCGTGCATTTCTTCCTTCGTATCCGGTGCGGGGTTCTTCGGCTGCACAGTATCCAGCAGCACGATGCGCTCGACCTCTGCGCTCGGCTCACCTGCGGTGGCTCGCTTGCCTAGCTGGTAGGCAACCTCGTAGGCCAGGGCACCGCCGAAGCTCCAGCCACCCAGCACCACCGGGCGGCCGTCGGACAGCTCGATGATCTCCGCCAGGTAGGCGCTGGCACGATCCGCCAGCTCGCCCTCGAGGCGCTCCACGCCGTACACCGGCACGTCCTCCGGCAGGCGGCGCATCAGCGGCGCATATACCACGGACGAGCCACCAGCCGGGTGGAATAGGAATACCGCCGGTCGGGTGCTGCCTTCGGGGCGTGCCCGCAACACGCGGATGTTGCCCTCCACTTCGCTTTCCAGGCTGCTGCGCACCTTTTCGCTCAGCGGCTCGAGGGTCTCGGCAGCCAGCACATCTTCCGCGCTGACCTCCGCCCCGGAGCGTTCGGACAGGCGCTCTGCGATCCCGCGCGCCTGCTCCTCGTCGATCTTCGGCAGCTCACTGGTCACGCCCGCGGCGGCCTTGCCGGTCACCTTTGCCCAGGTCGCGAACACCAACCTTTCGCTCGCGTCGCGCGGGGCCACGCCGCCGGCGGTGGCGGTGTAGTCGGTTGCCGCCTCGCCGCCGTTGTTGTCGCTATTGCTTTCTTCCTTAGTGACGCCACCTTCTCCACCAGCAGCCGCATCAGCCGACTCGCCGGTCTCCCCGGCGTGACGCTCCGCGATCATCTGCTCCACGAGTGCGATCACATCGTCCACCGAACCATCGCGCAGCGCCTGAACCTGCAGCGGTGGCAGGTCGAAGTCGTACTCCACACGGTTCTTGATGCGCATTCCCATCAGGGAATCCAGCCCCAGGTCAATGAGGGGAAGCTCGCCGGGCAGATCCTCGATGTCGTAGCCCATGGATTCGGAGACGATGGCGCGCAGGCGGTCACCGGCGGACTCCCCGGAGTTGGGATCCCAGCGGTCAGCGGTCTCGTCGACCTCGGGCAGAGTGTTGCCGGCGCTCTCCTTCGCGGAAGCCTTGGCGGCGGAAGCGCTCAGCTCCTCGTTGACAGCGGTGGCGGCTGGGGCCGAGGTGGCGTCATTAACCCCAAGAGTGGCGATAAAAGCCTCCGCAACCAGCGGCATTGCCTGTCCGGCAGGGCCATCGGCGGCGTAGACGGACAGGGACCAGCCGCCGAGGGAACCGGTGGCGATAGTCGTCAGCTGGCCTGCGGTCGGCAGTGGGGAGTGCTCGCGCGTGGCGGCGACGGTGGCGTTCTCGGAAGCGCCAGTAGTGCTGCCAGAAAGCACCTCGGCGGCGGCCTCGGCGAGCAGCGCGATGCTGGGTACGTCCTCCGCCGCAGCGCTGAACACAACGCGACCATCGGGCAGGTTCACGCGAGTACCGGGCAGCTCCACGGCAGGGTCCGACGACGGGCGGGCGCTGGTCCAGTAGCGCTGCAGGTTCCAGGTAGTGCCCGGCACCTTCGGCAGCGCCTTAGAGCGGGTATTAGTGCCAGCGCCAGCGCCAGTGCCCGCACCGGTAGCCGAGCCCTGCGCGCCGCCCATCGCAATGTCCTGCAGGGTCCGCGAGCCCGCAGCCAGAGCCTTGAGGTTCAAGTTAGCGCCCTGAACGTACAGCTCCGCGAGGGTGGACAGCAGAGTCTGCGCGACCGGCTCCTTGCGCTTCAGCAGGAACAACAGCTTGGAATCGCTGGCGTTGTGCGCGAAGGAGTTGTTCATCAGCGGCATTAGGGCCACCGGGTTCGGGGAGATCTCGATGAAGGTGCGGAAGCCATCGTCGAACTGCTTACCCGTCGCCTCCGAGAACCAGACCGGCTGGCGGGTGCAGCGCAGGAAGTAGTCGGCATCGTGGACGACCTCGCCCGGGGTGTACACGCGACCGCGATCCACGGTGGAGTACAGCGGGGTGTGGATCGGCTGGGGCTGCAGATCACAGATCTCGTAGTGCAGCTCGCCCAGGATGGGGTCCAGCATGGAGGTGTGGCCAGCGCCCTTGACCTTCAGCAGGCGGGCGAACTTGCCCTCGCCCTCCAGGTATTCGACCAGCTTCTGCACCGGCTCCGCGGGGCCACCGACGGTGGTCATGCCCGGCGCGGCGTACACGGCGGGCTCCACCTTGGCGTATTCCGGGTGCTCGGAGGTAAAGGTGGCAAGTTCCTCCACGCCGAACTCCACCACAGCCATGGCACCCTGCTTGTCCTCCGGCAGCAGGCGCTCCCCCTCGCCCATCAGGCGGGCGCGGTGGCAGGCGATGCGCACGGCTTCCTCGGCGGAAATGCCGCCCACGGCGTAGGCCGCTGCGATCTCACCCATCGACTGGCCGACGACTGCGGCGGGCTGCGCACCCAAGGTGCGCAGAAGGTCGTTCAGCGCGATCTGCACGCAGGTGATGCCCACCTGGGCGCGCTCCGTGTCGTAGTTCTGCTCGTCGTCCAACACCATCTCGGTGAAGGACCAGCCGGACTCGGCCCGCACGACCTTATCCAGCTCGTCCAGGCGGGCGGCGAAGAACTCAGAGAGTTCGTATAGGTCCTTGGCCATCTTGCGGTGCTGCGAACCGAAGCCGGAGAACACCCACACCGGACCATTGGCCGACGGAGAATCAGCGGTCTTTACCGTCGCGCCCTGCTTACCCGCGGCGATGCGCTGCAGGCCAGCGATAGCTTCGTCGACAGTGGCGGCGGACACCACACCGCGGGAGCGACCGTGGTTGTGCCCTGCCAGCGCCAGTGCCAGGTCGCGCAGGTGCAGCGCTTCCGTGGCTCCGTCGCCAAAGGATGCCCGGTTGTCCTCCAGGTATCCGGCCAGTGCTTCGGCGGCCTGGCGGCGGCGCGAGGGCAGCAGGCCACTGACGGGCAGCAACACACGCGGGGCCTCCCCCGCCGCATCCTCACGGTCCAGCCCAATCGGGGCACTGTCCTCGGTCTCAGTGACAGCCGCGTAGCCCACTCCCGCCGCAGCTTCCTCAGCCAGGTTCGGCGCCGCGATCACGACGTGCGCGTTCGTGCCACCGAAGCCGAAGCCAGAGACACCGGCGATGGCGCGCCCGGAGTACTCCGGCCATTCGCGCGGATCCTCCACGACTTCCAGGTGCTCGCGGTCAAAGTCGATGTACGGGTTCGGGCCGCTGTAGTTCAGGCTCGGCGGCAGCACGCCCTCGCGCATCGCCATGACAACCTTCATCACGCCCGCGACACCCGCAGCGGCTTCAGTGTGCCCGAAGTTAGTCTTCGCGCTTCCCAGCAGCAGCGGCTCTGCCACGTCGCGCTGGCGCCCCAGCACGGTGCCCAGCGCGGTGGCTTCAATCGGGTCACCCAGAATGGTTCCAGTACCGTGAGCCTCCACGTAGTCCACCGACTGCGGGTCGATCCGCGCGTCCGCGTAAGCACTGCGCAGCACGTCGACCTGCGCATCCGGGTTCGGGGCGGTCAGACCGTTGGAGCGGCCATCGGAGTTCACCGCCGAGCCCTTAATCACGGCCAGCACATTGTCGCCGTCGCGGCGGGCATCCTCCAGACGCTTTAGCACCACCACCCCGGCTCCGTCGGAGCGCACAATGCCGTCCGCGTCGTCGCTGAAGGCACGGATGCCACCCGTCGGGCTCAGCACACCGAGTTCGGAAAACGCCACGGTCGCAAAAGGACTGCATAGGAGGTTGACGCCACCCGCCACAGCCACATCAGAATCACCATCGCGCAGGGAACGCACCGCCTGGTGAATTGCCACCAGCGACGAAGAGCAGGCCGTATCCATCGCCACGGACGGACCACGGAAGTCGAAGGCATAGGAAATGCGGTTGGCAATGATGGAGCTGGAGTTACCCGTCAGGGCGTAGGGGTGCGCCTCCGCCGGATCGGCGGAGATCAGCATGCCGTAGTCGTTGTTGGTATTACCCATGAACACGCCGACGGGCTTGCCGCGCAGCTCGTTGGCGGGGATGTGCGCATCCTCCAGCGCCTCCCACGTCAGCTGCAGCACGATGCGCTGCTGCGGATCCATGTTCGCCGCTTCCAGTGGAGACAGGCCGAAAAACTCCGCGTCGAAGGAGGCGATGTCCTCGATGTAGCCACCCGTCAGCTGGGCTTGCTCCATGCGGCGGGTCATCTCCGGGTCGCGGGAGTACTCCGCCCAGCGCCCGGCGGGCAGCTCGCCCACGCCGGAGCGGTAGTTGGAAAACAGCTCCCACATCTCATCGGCGCTATCGGCACCGGGGTAGCGGCCTGCCATGCCGACCACTGCGATATCCCGCTTACCCAGCGGCAATGGGCCACCTGCGCTGGCATCGGTGGTTGCGGAGGCGGTGGCGTCACTACCCAAAACAGCGCCAGAACCGCGGCCGTTCATCAAGTGATCGGCCAGCGCGGCAATGGTGTTGAACTCGTAGGCAATCGTGGCATCCAGGGTGGTGCCCAGCAGGCGTTCCAGGTCGCCGGACAGCACAACGACATCGCGGGAAGACAGGCCGAAGTCCTGCATAGAGCGTTCGTCGGAAATCTCGGCGGCATCCAGGCCAGTAGCGTCCGCAACCCACGCGCGCAACCATTCCCGCATCTGCTGAATCGTCGCGGGGCGGGGGTGCTGGCTGTTCTGCTGGCTGTTCTGCTGGCCGTCCTTCTGGTCGCCCTGCTGATTGTCTGCCATGGAAAGTCGCCGTTTCCTTTCGTGCATTAATTCGTGAGTGAGCCGTGTGCAGTTATGTGGGTGTGTGCCACAAAGCAATAAACGACCACCGAGATACCGGCTTAAACGCTGTCGAAGGCCGCACGGGGGTCGCTAGTATCGCTATATTTTAACGCGCCTGAAGCGCTTTATGGATTAAGCGCCCAGCGTGCCCTCCAGATACGCCTTCGCAGCTACGCGGCGGGCGATCTTGTTGGCGGAAGAACGCGGGAGGGTGCCCGGCGCGATGATGCGCACGTCCGAGGGCTGCACGCCGTGGGTGGCGGTGACGGCGGCTCGCATGGCCTCGATGGCCTCCGCATCGCCATCTTCGGTGGCCTCCGGGTCGCGCTCGGCGATGATGACCAGCCCCTCGACGGATTCGCCGTCGGCGCCACGGGCCGCAGCGGTGCCCTCGCCGGCGCCCACTGCGAAGGCGGCGATAACGGCCGGAGCGGTCTGCGCGGTGGCTTCGTCGGCGGTGGCCTCGATGTCCTGCGGGTAGTGGTTGCGGCCTGCGACGATGATGAGGTCCTTCAGTCGGCCGGTGATAAACAGGTGCCCGTCGACGATGACAGCCAGGTCGCCGGTGCGCATCCAGTTGTCCTCCGGCACGTCGCCCGCGTGGCCACCAGATTCCAGACGGTTGGCTACGGGCAAGTTGTTGCGGAAGGTTTCTTCGGTTTCCTCGGGGCGGTTCAGGTAGCCCGCTGCCATATTGTCGCCGTGCACCCAGATCTCGCCAACGTTGCCGTCGGCGAGCTCCTTGCCGGTCTCCGGATCCACGATGGCCAGCGTCTGCGGGGAACAAACCTGGCCCAGGGAAACCAGGGAGAGGCTGTCTGCGTCGTCCGCACTGCCCTCTTCTACGGCTCCGGCGGACAGCTCTTCGCGCTTAAACCACTTCGTCAGCGGGCGCTCGTCAGTCTGCGGGGTGGTGACGATCAGCGTGGCCTCGGCCAGGCCATAGGACGGACGCATGGCCTCCTTCTTAAAGCCGTAGGGGCCGAAGGTATCCAGGAACTTCTGCACAGAGCTGTGGTGCACCGGCTCGGAACCATTGATGATGCCGTCGATAGCGGACAGGTCCACGTCGGCGAGCTCCGCGACCTTCGCCGGGTCGGCGTAACGGACGGCCAGTTCCAGGGCGAAGTTCGGAACGACGGTGTAGATGTTCTCGTCCTCGCTCTTGCGGTTCAGCTGACGGACCCAGCGGCCCGGATCCTGGATGAAGTCGCGCGGGGACATTAGCTCGAAGGGAAGTCCCAGGATGATCACGAAGGCGGACAAGATCACGCCCATGTCGTGATGCAACGGCAGCCAGGTGGAAAGACGCAGAGGGGTCTTCAGGTTAACGGCCTTGAAGATCTGCAGAACGTTGGTGACGATCGACTTATGCGTCAGCACCACGCCAGCCGGGGTGCGCGTGGAGCCGGAGGTGTACTGCAGGAATGCTTCCTCACTGGACTTCGGGGCCAGGGATGGATCCGCCATGATGGCGGCCATGGGGTTCTGCCAATCGTCGGCCAGCGCATCCGGCAGCGCGTCCACCGTCAACACGCGCGGGCGCTCGGTCGCAGGGATGGCAGCGAAGTGCTTGCGTACCGCAGCCGCGGAACGCTTGTTAGTCAGCACTACCGTCGGCTCGGAGGAACCCAGCACGGCGGTTAGATGACCGGTGTGGCCCGGCTCGTTGGGGTCGTACAGCGGAACCGGCACCATGCGGGCGTACATCGCGCCGAGGAAGGCGTACATGTACTCCGGGGAGTTATTAGCCAGAATCGCCACGCGGTCGCCGGGCTTGGCGACCTGCTGCAGGCGCACGCACACGGCCTTAATGCGGGTGTTCACTTGCGCGCGGGTGATCTCGTGTACCGTTCCCTCGCGCGACTCGGAGAAGTCCCAGTGGCGGATCAGCACATTATCTACGGTGCCTTCCATCTGCGCCATCGTGTACAGCATCTCGCACATACCGGAAAGGGTCAGCTGATCAGGGATGTTGATATTGCCCTGCTCGTCGTAAAACTGCCCCATTGCCGAAGTGATATCCACTGAGATCTCCTCTATCTGTTTCTATAAACACTTAGTTTTACTTGTGAAACACATCGTACCGGGAAAGGCATTCGTTACCCTGCAATTGCGCAATGCTGTGTCTCGCACCCGGCGGCATGTGGTGCCCTCGCCCCCGGCGGCATGCCAGCTACTTCCCTGTGCGCTCGTTAATCAAATCCCGAGCCCAACCAACGATGTACTCCGGCACGGTCTTCCCGTCCACGACCGCGCCATTCGTCGCGTACTGAGAGTGGACAGCATTGGCAGCCACCAGGTCCTTAGCTCGCACAAGAGCGTTGCCCAGATCCCCTGGGGCGTCACAAATAAGATCGGCAGGCGCACAGAAGTTATTCACGCGATCGTTGAGTTCACCAAAGCCATCCGGGCGCGGACCGCGCATCGTCGCCCCGGGGACGATCGTCTGGATCAGCCCGCTCACCGGGTTCAGCGCAATCTCCGCGCCCGTACCGCGGATGCCCTTCGCACCGACCAGCGTGCCCTTATCCAGCTCCTGGCGACCATCGGCGATCAGAGCCACACCCAGGATCCTGTCTGCAGGAACCGGCCCCCGGTTGTTGCCGATCTCCCCAGCCATGTCGCCCGTAATCACCGCACCCTGGCTGAAGCCGGTCAGCACGAAGGACGTCGCCGGGCATGCCTTGTGCATCTCCCGCAGCTCGTTTTCCAGCCGCTTGAAGCCCTGGTTACGGGAGTCGTCGTAGGTCATCTCCCCTCTCGCGTTGATGTTGCGGAACTGCGCGGTGTACGGCAACGTCCACACCTTCACCTTCTCCTTGGGGAACTCCTCGGTCAGGGGGCGGGTGACATTCAGCAGCAAGGACCGCGGGTTGGCGCGCGGAGCCAGCGGATCATCGTCCGCCTTGGATTCCCACGTACCCGGGGCCGCCAGCACCTCTACATCCGCACACCCCGGCGGGTTCTGCGCTTCAGGGCTCGGCGGTGCAGCGGGCTTGCCCGGACCGGGGCCTCCCGGTTGATCATTTGTGAGTAGCCAATTCCCCACGCCCACCACGATCAGAGCAAGGAGGACGAGCACGGCCAGAATGGTCAAGACCTTTTTCATAAATTCCTTCTAGAACAAAACCAGGCTGCCCGCGCGTAAGTGTGGACAGCCTGGTTACTCGAGACTTCGGAAGCGCTGAAGTCCTAACAATACGCCGATTTCGCTGCGTTGCGAATAGCTTCCTCGGCCTTTTTCGGATCACCGTCGATCACGCCGTTCTCCTTCAGCTGCCCCGCAGCCAACGGAGTGTAGACGTCCGCCTTGCCGCCGCCTTCGGCGGTGCAATGCGCTTGACCAGCTGCAATGACCTGATCTTCCAGGCCACCAATATCGGAGGCATCATCGGCCTTCGTCAGGTCAATGCCGCCATCCTTCAAGCGGTTCAGGAAGTCCTTGTCCTTGTCGCTACGCTGCGCGCCAGTGGGGATCTCATCCACCTCATCCACGCCGCCGTCGTGCGCTGGCGCACCGCCTTGGCCGGCGGAGCCTGGGGCGTCACTACCTTCCGTAGAGCTAGAGCCCGACTCACCGTCACCGTCCTTGCCGTCTTTGTCTTCGTCAGACTTGGACTCAGACTCGGGCGCAGACACCGACGGCACTGAGGATTCGGTGGAATTGTCCACCGTCTCGTCGTCGCCGCAGGCCGTCAGCGCACCGAGGGACAGCAGTGCCACGCACGCAGCACCGACAACGGCACCGCGGGACGTGCGTCCGGTGTTTTTCTTCGTGACGCCCACCGTTAGAGCACCTCTACGCGTCCGTTGACCTCGCGGATCTCACCGTGCTGGAACTTGATCCGCGTTCCGCCGGCCGGGATGTCCTCGTGGTCGCTGGTCGGGTAGCCGAGCTTGCCCTGCTCCCAGCCACGCTTGCCCCACTCGTCGAACACGTTGCCGTAGTAGATCACGTGCGCGCCGGTGAACGGGGACCAGTAGATGTTGCCGTGCTCGAACTCGGAGAAGCGGCCGCCCTTGATGGCCTTTTCGCCGCTCTTCGGCTTGCCCAGCTTGGAGGTCAGGCCACCCAGCTGCAGGTACTTCTCGGCGATCTTGCCCTGGACGTAGTTGGTCTTGTTGTCCTTATCGCGGACGATCAGGCCGTTCTGGAACTTCTGCATGTAGCTGTCGCCGACCTTCTCGACCTCAGCGATCGGGTAGCCCAGCGGGCCGTTCTCCCAGTTGGTCTTACCCCACTCGTCGACGAAGTCCTTCGGCACAGCGAAGGCGCCGGTCTCGTGGGTCCAGTAGATCGCGCCATTCTCGAAGGCCGTGAAGCGACCGCGACCGTTGGAAATGACGTGCTCTTCGGAGGTCGGGTAGCCCAGCCAGGAGTCCGGGCCGTTCATCGACGCGTAGCGGGCGCCAATGCGGCCCCATACGAAGTGGGCGCCGGTCTTCGGGGACCAGTAGGCACGGCCACCACGGAAGTCCTGAACCTTGCCGCCGTCCTTAGCGTCGTACTCGTTAGAGATGCAGGCGCCCAGGTTCGGAACTTTCTTAACGTTCTCGGCGATAGCGCCGCCGACCTGGCACTTCGCACCGCGGTCAGCTTCCGACAGGCCGAGGGCATCGGCGATGTGCGGCCATGCCTGGATCATCTCGTACTGCCAGTACGGCCAGTCGTGGGTGCCGGACGGACGGAAGGCGGTGATCGGCTTGACGCCCGCCTGCTTAGCGCGCTTGACAAAGGTCTCGGTGGTCATACGGGACATGGCTTCCAGACCGAAGCCCGCCATGTTGCTCGGCAGCCCGGGGATAGCACCCGGCTTGTCGTACTTGCCGGCGTTGCCGTTGCCTGCGGAGACGTAGACGGTCATCTTCTTCAGAGCTTCAACGCCCAGCTTCGGATCGTGGTCGATCCAGTCCTGGGAGCCGAATTCGCCCCACATCTTCTTGGCGTCGTAGCCATTGCCGTCATTGGTGGCATAGGCGATGGCCTCGGGCATGCCGTAGGAAGTCGTATCTAAGTAGCCGGAGAAAGAACCAACGAACTTCCACATCTCCGGGAAGCGCTCGGCCAGGTTCATCGCGGCGGTGCCGCCCATGGACAGGCCGGTGATGGCGCGGTCTTCGTTGGCACGCCAGCCTTCGCGCAGCACCGGCGGCAGTTCCTTGGTCAGGAAGGTCTCCCACTTGTAGTGCTTGCCTTTGTCTGGCTGCTGCCAATCGGTGTAGAAGGAGGACTCGCCGCCGACGGGCAGAATCACGTTGACGTTGCGGTCCGCGTACTGGTTAGCAATGTTGGTGGACAGGGTCCAACCCGACTCGTCCTCGCGGGCGCGCAGGCCATCGAGGGCCCACACGGTCGGGAACTTGCGGTCCGGCTGGGAGTACCAGTCGCGAGCCAGCAGGATCTGCACCTTGATCGGCTTGCCCGGCATGGCGGCAGAGTTAATGAAGACGTTCGCCCAGCGCTCGGTGATCCACTCAACGCGATCCACGCTGACACCCTCCGGCAGGCCCTGCAGGTGCTGTTCGGTGACCTGGCGCGGGGTGCGCTTCGGGATGCTCTCGGGGTCCAGGTAGCTGGTGCCGGAGCCGGGGCCCAGAGATCCGCCCAGGGAGCTCTGGGCGGCAGCGACCGGGGTTAGCGGCATTGCAAGTGCAACGGAAAGCGGCAGTGCCAGGAACGCGGCGCTTCCGCGGCGGAGGTTGCTGCTGTTCGTGCTACCGGTCTTGCTGCTGGCGGAGCGAGTGCGACGGGAAATTTTCGCTGCAAGGCGCATAGTCTTCATTCTTTCTGTTGCTCTTTGGTTGTTTGGTTGTAGTTCTGCAGTTGCCCTGGAGCCACCCTGCAGTTGTGCTGGTCGTGCGTAGTTGTAGGCCAGCTCAGCGCTGGTGCTGTGTCAGCCGAAGCAGGTTCCCCTCCTGCTTCGCACTGCCGGCCATTACTGAACTTTTCGATCCAGGTACTCTATTCAGATTCTGTTTATTGCTGTCAATCACGGCCTGGGGCTTCCCGCCGGGACGCCTCGCTGAGCAGTCACGGCAAGCACTTCCCACAGGCGCGCTTCAAGCACGTCAGTAATTATGGCAAGCAAAAGCGTATTCACATGGACAACACGCGGATCATTTAAAGTTTTACTTTAGGGTTAGCCTAGCACGTAACCACTGTTACCCATGTGACCCTTTTTACTCTTCCTTTTTCTTGACGCCGCCACGCCCCAACCGCCCCGCCCCAACCACCCTTCAACCATGCTCAGCCACCCCAACAACCAGCCTTCACCAACCGCCGCCGAGTCAGAATGTCGTTAGAACGAGAATCTGTTACCGACCACCATTGCCAACACCATAAAAGCGCAGGTCAGGCGTCTAAGACATTGAGCAAAGATTCTTTCATCAGCCACACATTCTCGTTCTAACGACATTTACCCTCCAAGAAACGCAAAAAGCCACCGCCGAAGGCGACCGGCTATTCAAGCCGGCACCTCAGACAGTGGCTTCGGGAGCCTGGCAAGCCCCCAGTTAGCAAGGCCTCCGTTTAACAAGACCCCAGGCTAACTAGTCACAAAATTAACTAGGCACCCAGCGCGCGGAGGATGTGCGGGCGAGCCTTGCTCAGCTCCGCATCCCAGTACGGCCATGCGTGCAGGCCGTTGATCGGGTAGCTCACAACTGGGCGAGCACCAACCGCACGAGCAGCCATCTCAAACTTCGCAGTGGAGGTGCGCGCCATCCACTCCAGGCCGATGCCGGCAGCAACGCCACGCGGGTTCTCCAGGAACTTCTCGCCGCGAGCCGGAACTCCACCGGATGCAGCCAGGTACAGCGGCATACCGCTGAAACGGCCAGCCTGAACAGTCGGATCGTTGCGGAAACGCAGCGGGTCTACCGGGCTGCCCCACATGTCCCAGATGTTCGCACCCTTGTCCGCATCGGACATCGCGTACTGGATTCCGGCGTACATGCCCGGCCAGGTCGGGTTCAGGTAACCAGACAGGGAGGTCGCCTGCTTGAACTGGTCGCGGTGCCACGCAGCCAGGTTCATCGCGGCGGTACCGCCCATGGACAGACCGACAATGGAGTTGCGGTTCGGGCTCACGCCGAAGTTACGCTGCAGGTAACCCGGCAGTTCGCGGGTCAGGAAGGTCTCCCAACGCGGCTTCTTCGGGCCACCCTTGCCACCGTACGGGCCCTTCCAGTCCGTGTAGAACTGAGCCTGGCCACCAACGGGCATAACCAGGGTCACGTTGTCGTTGACGAACTTCTTCACAGCGTTGCCAGACCAAACCCACGCGTTGTAGTCCTGGCGTGCGCGCAGGCCGTCCAGCATGTAGACGCCAGCGTTACCGCCACGCGAGGAAGGCTTGATCTGCACCTGGATCTTCTGGCCCATCGCCGGGGAGTAAACCCAGCAGTTCTGCAGGTAGTACTTGTGCTTGCTCCAGCTGCAGCCCGGGCGCAGGTGGCCGCGGTTATCCGCAGCAGCCGTAGGTGCAGTTACAACAGCCATGCCCAGCGCAGTGGCCACTGCAACCAGGAATGCAGTGAGCTTCGCGCCCAGTCCCTTACTCTTCATCGTCGAATTCATACAGTCCTAAACAGCTCTAGTCAGTCTTGAAATCTCTCGAAACGCAGTTGCTCTGCCGAGAAACACAGAATGCGAGTACGTTATCAAATCTTTACGATCCTGCTCAAGGTAACTATCGAATCCACTAAGCGAATCGCTACATCTTCCAAAAATTAAGGCCTCTCCTCCCCTCCACCGTCACAGCAGCCACACATCTATCTCTCGACGCCACATTTTCACCCCCAAAAGTGTAACGTCGTCCACGCCCAGCCCGGCTGCTTAAGAAAAGCAAAAGACGCCAACCTTCCGCGGGGGAAGAGTCGGCGTCCAAAAGAAAACAGCTAGAACATCGGCACGATGTAGACAGCCATCGCCACACAGAACAACCAGGCCAGCGCCAGCAACTGCAGGGTGCGATCCTCGAGGGCGATCTCGTCGGGCGCGCCACCCTCGCCGCGGTCAACGTCCGCGGCATAACGCAGAATCGCGATGGTAAACGGCACCATCGAAACCTGGTACCACACGGCAGCCACTCCGGAATCGACGGTCTGCGCCAGACCAAAGCCCCACAGCGCGTAGCTCAGCACCACGGCGGTGGCGGCCAGAGTCCAGACAAAGCGCAGGTAGGTCGGGGTGTAGCTCTCCAGGGACTTGCGGATCTTCGCCCCCGAACGCAGCGAAAGCTTCAGCTCCGCATAGCGCTTACCCGCCGCCATAAACAGCGAGCCGAACGCCGCGACCAGCAGGAACCACTGCGACAGAAGAATCGCCGCCGCCACACCGCCGGCCATGGCGCGCAGCATAAAACCGGAGCTCACCAGTGCAATGTCGATCACCGGCTGGTGCTTCCAACCGAAGCAGTAGCCCAGCTGCAGGGCGATGTACACAGCCACGACGATCGCCAGGTTCGTGCCCGACGAGGCCAGCAGCGAGCCGCCGATCGCCGCCAGGATCAGCACCACCGACATCGCATACGCCAGCCCCACCGGCAGCACGCCAGCCGCAATCGGACGGAAACGCTTGGTCGGGTGCGCGCGGTCGGCTTCCACGTCGCGCGCGTCGTTGATCAGGTAGATCGAGCTAGCCGCCAGGCAGAAAGCCACGAAAGCGATCAGCACGTCCAGCAGCACGCGGCTGTGGAAGAGCATGTCACTACCCGCAGCCGCCGGAGCAGCGACGACCAGCACGTTCTTCACCCATTGTTTCGGGCGCAGTGCCTTGATCATCGCCTCCGGCAGGTTGCGCGGCGGGCGCAGCTTCTTCGTGTCGGTGGCGGTGCTGGTCGCCTGGTTCGGGTCTTCCAACCCGGACGTGTGTGGCTCCGCGCCGATCAGCGGCTCCGGGCGGCCGTCGCTACGCTGTTCGCTCACTGGCTTTTCTCCTCACTGTTTTTCTTTGTGACGCCCCCACGTCCCCCATCCACAACCCTGCGCACGGCGATGGCCGTGGCAGCGCCGATGCAACTTCCGAGGGCTACGTCAGAGGGATAGTGTACGCCTAACACCAGACGCGACAGCGCCATCGCCGGGATTCCCACGAGGGGAAGCGCCCCGGTGCGGTTGTTTGCCGACTGGGTAAATGCCACCAGAGCTGCGGTGGAGCTGGTCGCGTGGGAAGACGGGAAGCTCAGCTTCGAGGGCGTGCCCACGCCGATCTTGATCCGCGGGTCGTGCGGGCGCGGGCGGCGGACGATGCGCTTGAGCACCACGCTGGCGGCGTGGGCGAAAAAGGCGCTGGCACCCATGGTCAGCCAGCCGCGGCGCTCTGGGCCGTCGGCGGACTTGCCCTGCGCCAGGGCCAGGCCGTAGCCCAGAGCAGCGGTACCCATCCAGCCGAGGGCGTGCTCACCGAAGTGGCTCATGCCACGGGCGGTGGGCAGGATTCCCGGCTTGTCGGCCAGCTGCTTTTGCAGCGCGACCAGAATGTCGGATTCGCCCAGCGGGTCGCCACTGACGTGTGTGGAGCTCATTGTCTTTGCGTTGTCCTTACTTCGGTCTGGCTCGGTTTCGGTCTGGCTCAGCTTCGGTGCAGCTAGCGTCGGCTCGCTACCTGTTTTCCACGCTCTCAGGCTCGAAGATCTGTGCCCAGCCTTCCCGACTTGTCAGGTGCGGGTGGGCTGCACGGTAAGCGTTGCGCAGCTCGTCGAAGCGGGCGTAGACCTGCTTTTCCAGGCGCGCATACTCCTTCACCAGCGCCAGCATCTGGCCGCGGTCGCGCTTGCGGTAGAACACGCCCTTGCCATCGGCGGTGGTCACGGTCGCGCCGTCGACACGGGAGAGGCTGAACCAGCGGGCCTCGACAGGCGGGAGGTTCACCTGCGGTGCGTGGTGATGGCGGGCGTCGGCAGGCTTGGCGTTGTGCAACAGACCCTTGGCAAGAGTGACGATCTTGGCCTTCTTGCTCAACGGGATGCGCGTGAGGCCCGCCGGGCCACCCGTCGCTGGGGGCAGGTCGGTAGCAGATGGGACGACAACCGCATCGGAATAGTTCTTACGCAGCTTCGCGATGCGCGGCAGGGAGGTATCCAGGATGTCAAACAGCTGGTCCGGGCCTGCCAGGAAGTCCTTCATTGCCTCGATGTGCAGGGCAACTGTGGAGTATTCCAGGCACAGGAGGTGCTTGGTCGCGAGCTTGGCCAGCGAGACCAGCAGCCCGCGCGGGGAACCTTCCATCTGCATGGCCGCCACGATCAGGCGGTTGCGGATGTGGAAGTAGGATTGCCAGTCGATGGCATCGTCCTTGCTTGACCAGGCCATGTGCCAGATCGCGATGCCCGGCCAGGAGGCCGTGGGGAAGCCAGCATCCTTTGCACGCAGGCCGTATTCGGCGTCATCCCACTTAATAAACAGCGGTAGGGGCTGGCCGATGCGATCAGCGACATAGCGTGGGATCAGGCACATCCACCAACCGTTGTAGTCAACGTCGATGCGGCGGTGCAGATCCTTGGAGTTCTCCGAGTTATTCGGGGTGCCGTAGCCCTTGTCGATGACGTCCCGGGCCACCGGCGCGATCGGCTGGCCTGCAGCGTTGTGGGCAGTGCCGTCGCCCAGGTCGCGCAGCGGGTGGCGGTAGAAGTCGTGAGTGTAATGGGTGTGCGGTGCCCCACCCCACATGAACACGTCGCGATGGACGACCTCGCCCATGCTGTGCAGGAAGCTGCGCTCCTGCAGATCCAGCATCTGGCCGCCGATCAACATCGGGGACTTCGCATAGCGGGCGGCCGCCAGGGCGCGCAGGACGCTATCGGGCTCGATGGCGATGTCGTCGTCCATGTACAGGATGTACGGGCTGGTGGTGCCACGCTCCGGGTGGCGGGCTTCGTACATGATGCGGGAGTAGCCACCGGAGCCACCCAGGTTGCCCTGCTGCACGATGCGCAGGCGATCGCCAAAGTGCTCCGCGACCTCGTCGAAGTCGGGCTCGTCGGCGGGGTGCTTGTCGCCCTGGTCAGGCATGATGATGGCCTCGATGCGTCCGTCGACCTCGGGGTCGGAGGCCAGCGCGTGTAGCGCGGCCACCGCGTCGGTCGGACGGTTGAAGGTCGGGATGCCGATGGTGACGCTCGGCTCGGCGACCGGCAGCGTCTCGCCCTCGAAGGCCTGTTCGCCGGCCTCGACGGTGGCGTACCAGCCAGCGGAGTGTAGGCGGGTTTCCTTCTCGCAAGTCAGATCGAACCAGATCCAGCCGCCGTCCTCGAACGGGGCCAGGGAGATGATGAACTCAGCGATACCGTGGCCGTTCTCATCTGTTTCGATCTGGGCACCCTCGATGCCGATGCGGGAGCCGTCGTACTTGGAGCGGTACAGGTCAACGCGAGCCTCGCCCGTGATCTCGATGCGCAGCTTGACCTCGTCCAGCTGGGACCAGCGGCGCCAGTAGGAGGCGGGGAAGGCGTTGAAGTAAGTCTCGAAGGAGGTTTCGCTGCCCGCAGGCAGGATCGCCTCGGTACGGGAAACGGCGTTAACGCGGCCGGGGGTGGTGGCCTCGTTCTCTACGAAATACAGGGAACGCACGTTGCGCGGTTCGCCACGCTTCGGCAGCAAGATGCGCGCTAAGCGGGTGGCGTCGAACCCATCGTTGGTACTGGCTTTCACTGGCTGAGCGTTCATATGCTGAACACAAACCTCCGCATAGACATAAAGACATTGGAATATATCCGATTATCCATGAAAGCCGGTCACAAGCGCTTGCGCGACACAGCCCCAGTTCAGCCCGAGTTGGACTCTTAGTCGAGGAGCGCCCGCTAAGTGGCTGAGAACTTCCCACCAGACATAACACTGTGGGAAGTTAAGTGGGAAGCTAGGCGTGATGCTCTCGCCACCCCCTCATCTAGCTGTAGTTTTCCACTTTTCCACTATCAATTAGGGGAGTTCTGATCTTCAAGCATTCGATAACGTTGCTTCGGACTCCTCGCAGGTTCGGTTCGTTCTACCAAACCTTCGTTAATTAGAGCGTTGACTGCTTTTTGGACAGCTGTCCGGCTCAACTGGGTTCTCTCTACGATTTCGCTGGTCGAAGAAGAGGATTCTTCCTCCAGGATTGCCAAAACATGATCCCGCGCCGTCGTGTACCTCTCCTGAGTAGCAACCCGCCGGCGGCGGAATATTATGGTGAAACTGTCAAGCCGATTGATGTACTCAGGTTTTGGCATAAGAGCATCTTCCAAAGACTGATTTATCGTTGCAATGCCCGTACCACGATTTTCAGCCACGCGCCCCGCCTGTTTTCCTTCACCCGGCAGGGAAACTTCCTCTAAGAAACTTGAAATCCGTTGGTTGCGAGTCGAGCTAACTCCGGGTTCACCCAAATGACGAACCGTTACGCCACCGTATAGACCACCTGGACTTGTAATCTCTAGCCGATCTACAAACATATTGATCTGCACCTGGCTCCCCTGAGCCGACGGCGAGTAATCTCGGTGCATCAGCGCGTTCACCAGGGCTTCACGCACGGCAATTGGTGGATAGTCGGGAAGATCGGTCCGGAACTTTTCACTAATCATGGATCCAGTGCGCATATTTCTTTTAACTATATCGACACCGGCTTCTACAAGTTCGGGAATAGTACCTGTCAGCCTTGCACTGTCGAGAAGCCTCAAACCAGTGGTTACACTACCTTTACTTGCCCCTGGAAAAAGCGCGAATGTAACAGTCAAACGCGGGAAGAATTCTTGAGGATAGTCCCCCATGACCAGCAAGGCAGCCAAAGTCGCACCCCCATCCTTAGTAATTCGGAGCCTTCTTAGCGCTACTTCACGACCATCTTTGAAAGTCTTTGGACGTTGCCGTTTCTGTGCTTGCAGATACTCCTCGAGCACCTCTGGAGCTAGATCCTCGACAGTGGCCTCTGGAACTGGACTTTCGTCCCATTTTGGTTGAGTATGCTCTTCGATAAGCTTGTCGATTTCGTAGCTCGAAAGCTTGGTATCCCCTTCCCCTGTACGAATGTAGCTTCCCCCGTATCGGCCTTGATCCGTTACATAGCAAGGTTTGTCGAAGGGGCTGAATTCCTCCATTTCCGCCACGACGATACGGCCTCCTTCAAAAGGAAGCACCGAAATTTGTGGTCGCACCGGTGGTGTCACTTGTCTACAGCGCGTCTCTAGCGCATCTTGCGCCTTGAGAGCATCGAATTTGTCTACTGGAGCAAATCCAGCACTTTCGTCAAGCCCGACAATAATGAGACCGCCACCAGCATTAGCAAAGGCGCTCAGAGTTTCACGAGTATTCTTGCCGACGTTGCTCTTAACTTCAACAGCCTGAGTGTCTGAACCTACTAACCGAAGATTCGCGACGATTTCCTTCAACGAACTGTCGTCCATAGCGGATCCACCTAATCAACTTCCCACTCAACTTCACACCTAACATAACACTGTGGGATGTTAAGTGGGAAGCTAGGTGTTATGCTTCTCTTCCCGCCTAGTGCAAGAATGACAAACTCACCGACAAAAGCATACGTCTATAGAAGTTGGTGAAGACGTGAAAGAACCCGGCGGAGGCAGACTGGATTCGATCTAGTCCTCTGAAAACGGGGACGGCACCAACTCCCGCGATTCACGCGCCCCGCGCCACGTAATCATCGCGCCGGCCATCGCAATCAGCACAATGCCCGCCGCCATGGACCACGTCACCTGGTCTCCGGAAAAAGCCCAGCCCAGGATCGCTCCGATCACAGGATCCAGAGCGAAGAGCGTGCCGACAACCGCCGCCGAGACAATTCCGGCGGCGATGGTATCCACCACATAGGGCACAACGGCGCCGATAAAGCCAGAGATGACAATGATGCCCCACATCGTGGCGTCAACATGCGGCACCGCCGGGACAGAGAACGGCGCGAGCACTATCGCGGCGACGACCACAGACAGCGCCAGATCCGGCATGCCACCACCCTCGGTCTTCCCAACACGGGCTGCAAACAATGTGTATGCGCCAAAGAAGATCGCGCCGACCGCGCCGAATCCAATACCGACAATGTCCAGGTCATTGGAGGGCTGCGCGATAAGTGCAACGCCAACGAACGCTGCAATGGCCCATAGGCGGGAGCGCCACATCGTCAGCCCCAGAAAAGACACGACGCTGGGGCCAAGGAAGTCAATAGTGAAGGCAACCCCCTGGGGCAGGCGGGCGATGGCTGCGTAAACCATCATGTTCATCATGCCCATGGCGATGCCGTAGACCACGATGTTGAGGGCGCGGGCGCGCGTCATGCCAGACAGTTTCGGGCGGAAGACAACCACCATGATGATGGCGGCGGCGGTCATGCGCAGGCCCGATACGCCCGGCGCGCCAACCGTAGTAAGCATGTCTGTGACCAGTACCGCCGCAGCTTGGGTACCCAGGGACCCGACGAGGACCAAGAGGACCGGCGCCACTGGTAGGGCGAGGAACTTGCTCACGCCCCGCGACGATGGCTCTTGCTGGGTTGCCTTTGTTTGGGTTTTCTCACGCGACACCCGTGAAATATTAGTGCAGCTTCCTTCGGCTGTTTTAGCCAGGCTCTAGCGACAAAATAGTAAAGATAGTAAAAATAGTAAAGATAGTAAGAGATAGTAAGGAGGCAAGATGCCGTCCATTCCAGCTCGACCTAGAAACCCCTTCACTGCGACAGTTGGGAAGACACCACTGGTTCTCGCAGGACGCGATCAATACCTCCGCGACTTCGATGCCGCCATCCAAGATGGCCCTGGAAGCCATGAACGTATCTCCATAGTTACCGGCCCTAGGGGTATCGGCAAGACTGTTTTGTTAAATGAATTCGAAGCGGTCGCGAAAACCCACTCGTGGTACGTCATATCCGAAACCACGACCCGTGGTTTCAACGACCGCATCCGCGACCGCGCCTTTAGCCTGCTGCAGGATCTTTCCGACGAGCCTAAACAACGCCTATCGGGCATCAAGCTCCCTTACCTCGGCTTCGACACCGAAGCCATTCCCTCTTTTTCACCCACACCGACGCTGAGGTCAATACTTGAAGAGCTTTTCGACCGCCAGGCTGAGCTTGATACTCGGCTCGGTCAAGAGCCAGTCGGCTTGCTGATCACCTTGGACGAGCTGCACTACGCCCACATGGACGAAATCATTGAATTTGGAACAACAATTCAACATCTCGTCCGCGAGAACCGTGAGATTGCGATTGCTATGGCTGGCATTCCCGGTGCTGTGAAACCACTTCTCGCAGCTGACGAAGGTCGCAACCCAGTGACCTTTTTACGTCGGGCAAACAAAATTGAAACCGGAATGGTGCCGATTGAAGAAGTGCGCACTGCGCTTGACAAGACCACCGAACAGGTCGGGATCTCTTGGACCCCGCAGGCACTCGACCACGCGACCAAGGCGACCGGCGGCTACCCCTTCATGATCCAACTAGTCGGGCAACACGCCTTCCGCAACTACACCGGCAACACGATCGACGAAGAAGCAGTATCTCGTGGAATTGGAGATGCCCGGAGAAAACTTGGACAGCTCGTGCATGAACCATCGATTGCGGATCTGTCTGAGGTTGACCGGACTTTTCTCATCGCAATGTCGACCGACGATGGCCCCTCGCGTATGTCGGACATCGCAGCACGCATGGGCGTAGACGCGCAATACGCGGGGAATTACCGCAAACGCCTCATCGATGCAGAAATGATCCGCCCAACGGCCCACGGGTTCGTCGATTACGAACTGCCGTACATGCGCGAGTACCTGCGCTCCCATCACGCGGCCGAAGCAATGGAGCAGTTCTCCATCTGGCCGGAGTAGCCCCCCCAAAAAACCGGCCCTAGTGCCCGCGCTCCTGCTCCAGCGGCTCACCCGACTCGAAGTACGGCGCCAGCTTGTTGTCGTACATCGACAGTGCCGCGCCGATGGCCATGTGCATGTCCAGGTACTGGTAGGTGCCCAGGCGCCCGCCGAACAGCACCTTGTTCTCCGCAGCCTCCACCGCGGCCAGCTTGCGGTAAGCCTCCAGCTTCTCGCGATCTTCCGGGGTGTTGATCGGGTAGTACGGCTCGTCGCCCTCCTCCGCGAAGCGGGAGAACTCCTTCATGATGACCGTCTTGTCCTTCGGGTACTTGTCGCCCCGCTCCGGGTGGAAGTGGCGGAACTCGTGGATGCGGGTGTACGGGAACTCGGCATCGTTGTAGTTCATCACCGGGGTGCCCTGGAAATCACCGGTGTTCAGTACCTCGGTCTCGAAATCGAGGGTGCGCCAGCCCAGGTGGCCTTCGGCGTAATCAAAGTAGCGGTCCAGCGGGCCGGTGTAGACAACGGGCGCATCCGGGTTGGCCGCGCGGATCTCGTCGCGGATCTCGAACCAGTCGGTATCCAGGCGCACCTCGATCTTCTCGTCGGCGGCCATGTTCTCCAGCCACGCGGTGTAGCCCTCCACCGGCAGGCCCTCGTAGGTGTCGTTGAAGTAGCGGTTGTTGAAGGTGTAGCGCACCGGCAGGCGGGAGATATTAGAGGCCGGCAGCTCCTTCGGGTCGGTCTGCCACTGCTTGGCGGTGTAGTCGCGCACGAAGGCTTCGTACAGCGGGCGGCCGATCAGGGCGATGCCCTTTTCCTCGAGATTCTTCGCGTCCTCGGGGTTCAGCCCGTCGGTCTGGTCCTTAATCAGCTGGCGGGCTTCGTCCGGGCTGTAGTACTTGCCGAAGAACTGGTTGATCAGGCCCAGGCCCATCGGGAACTGGTAGGCCGTACCCTTGTGCATGGCAAACACGCGGTGCTGGTAGTCGGTGAAGTCGGTGAACTGGTTGACGTAGTCCCACACGCGCTTGTTGGAGGTGTGGAACAGGTGCGCGCCGTACTTGTGGACCTCGATGCCCGTCTCCGGCTCGGCCTCGGAGTATGCGTTGCCGCCGATGTGGGAACGCTTCTCCACCACCAGCACGTTCTTGCCAGCTTGGGTGGCTGCGCGCTCGGCCACGGTGAGGCCGAAGAAGCCGCTGCCCACAACGATGAGGTCGTAGTTATGTTCATTGCGTGTTTGCTGTGTCATGCCTGCCAGGGTACCGCGCTCACTCGTTGTTTCTTGGGCATGACGCCACCTCGGTGTGCCACTGCGCCAGGCGTTCTCAGGCAAGCGGTTATTTAAGCCCGATCCAGTCCGGAAGCTTATCCACCCATGGCTCTAACCAGGTTTTAGTAAAGCCCAGCATGCCCGTGTTCCACATCACCCAGAAAATGCCACTGAAGACGATGGCACATCCGACCAAGAAGACCACGATGATCAGGGATTTCATGGCTGTGCCTTGACGCTTCCAATACTCCTCGGCGCGGTCGTATTGCCGCAGGCCGTAGTCCAGCAGCCGGTTGGGCCACGTCAGTTCGAAGGAGAGCACTCCGATGCCGAAAAAGAGCAGGAACCATCCCGGTCCCGGCGTGGGGATGATGAGGATGCCGCCAACCACGAACAACCAGCCCGCCAATAACGTCAACGGACGGACCAGGAAGCCATAGCTTTTCTTCTTCAAGCCCTCGTGGCGCACCTGCAGTTGGGCTACTTTCCGGCGGACGTTCTCGCTCAGCTTGGACATGACTACTTAAAACCACCGCTCAAGGACGGCGGCCACGCCGTCCTCGTCATTCGTCAGGGTGACCTCGTCGGCAATGCCCTTCAAGGACTCCTCTGCGTTGCCCATCGCCACGCCAAGCCCCGCCCACGTGAGCATCTCCGTATCGTTTGGCATGTCCCCGAAGGCCACGGTCTGGTTTGCATCCACGCCTATCTGCGCGGCAATCCATTCCAGCGCGGAACGCTTGGAGATCCCCGCCGCCGCGATCTCGACGAGTCCCCCTTCGTAGCTGTAGGTGGCTTTCGCCTGGGTGGCGTCAATAAAAGGGCGCACCGCGGCGTACAACTCAGCCGAGGTTCGGTGAGGGTCGCGGACCAGCAGCTTCACCACGGGTGTGGCGGTGAGCTCGTCGATGGTCTGGACGGCGTGCTCGGTGGAATCCCAGGCGTGGTCGTAGCCGGGGGAAACGGAAAACAGCTCGTCGGCGCGATCGAAAGCGCTGGTTCCGGCGCGCTCGACCGCGAAGCCCACGCCGGGAACTGATTCACTGAGCTGGTCAATCAGAGCGCGGATCGGACCGGGCGCGAAGGTGGCGGCGTGCAGGATCTGATCCCGGTTGGCGTCATAAATAATGGCGCCGTTGGCGCAGGCACAGATGGGGCGGACGGGCAGCTGCTCAAAGACGGGCATCAGCCAGCGCGGCGGTCGGCCGGTGGCGATCGTAAACACAGTGCCTTGGCGCAGCATCGAGCTAACTGCCCGGCGCATGCGCTGCGAAACGCGCTCCCTGCTGTCCAGCAGGGTGCCGTCGACGTCGCTGACAACCAGCAACGGGGAATCCTGCATCGCCTATGACCTACTTTTTGCGCAAGTGGTTAAGGCGCTGGCGCAGGGGCACCAACAGCTTGTTGATGCCGGTGGCTTCTTCGCGCTCGCGAGCCTCGGTGGCAGCGCGGAGTTCGGCTTCGGCCTTGTCCTTGGCGCGCTTCTCTTTGCGCGCCGCAGCATCGGCACGGTCCTGGACGGTGGCATCCTCCAGCGTCGGGGCAGTGCCGCCGAGCGCCGCGGGCACCCAGAACTCGCCCTTGGGCATGGGGCCGAAACGCTCCACCCAGCGCTCGCGGGTGAGGTCCAGCTGCTCGACCATGGTCTGGTGCAGGCGCTCCGTGGTCGCCTCCGCATCCTCGGTGACCTCGATCGGCGCGCCTACGGTGATGACCAGCTCGGTCTTCTTCGGCTTCCAGATCGGCTTACGGCCCTTCGTCCAGACGCGCTGGGAGCCCCAGATGGTCAGCGGGATCAGCGGCGCCCCTGCCTCGTAGGCAATGCGAGCCGCACCCTGGCGGAACTCCTTGATCTCGAAGCTGCGGGAGATCGTGGCCTCGGGGAAAATGCCCACCAGGTCGCCGGCGCGGAGCTTCTTGATGGCCTCGTCCACAGAGGCCTGGCCGTCTGCGCGATCAACCGGAATGTGGTGGTAGGAGCGCATCAGGGCGCCCACACCCTTGACGTCGAAGATTTCCTTCTTCGCCATGAAGCGCACCAGTCGGCCGCCGCGCACGTGCGCCGGAATGCCACCGTAGGTGAAGTCCCAGTAGCCCGTGTGGTTGACGGCGATCATGGCAGAGCCGTCGGTGGGGATGTTCTCCGCACCGTAGATAGCGCAGTCCAGGTTCTGCATGACGCGGAACCATAGCTTGGCAATACCGATTGTCGGGAAGCCATAGGGGAATTCCTTTGCTTCCTTGTGGCCGGTGGTTGTGGGCTGGTAGCCATCGGGAAAGCTGAAGCTATCGAGCAACGACATGGGTGGCGGTTACCTCTCCTGGAAATTCTGCGGGCGCACTAAGCGCCGGATTCGTTGGGCTTCAGGATATCTTTACCAACGAAAGGACGCAGCGCCTTTGGCACCACAACGGAGCCATCGGCCTGCTGGTGATTCTCCAAAATAGCCACCAACCAGCGGGTAGTTGCCAGCGTGCCATTCAGCGTGGCGGCGGTCTGCGCCTTGCCATCAGCATCGCGGTAACGGGTCTTCAAGCGACGGGCCTGGAAGGTCGTGCAGTTCGAGGTACTGGTCAGTTCGCGGTAGGTCTGCTGGGTAGGAACCCAAGCCTCCGTATCGAACTTGCGGGCGGCAGAGGATCCCAGGTCGCCACCGGCGACGTCGATCACGCGGTAGGGAACCTCGATGGCAGCCAGCATCTCGCGCTCCATGGCCAGCAGTTCCTGGTGGACCTCGGTGGCTTCCTCCGGCTTGCAGTAAACGAACATCTCCACCTTGTCGAACTGGTGCACGCGGATGATTCCGCGGGTGTCCTTGCCGTAGGAGCCGGCCTCGCGGCGGAAGCAGGAGGACCAGCCGGCATAGCGCAGCGGCCCCTTGGAAAGGTCGATGATTTCCTCAGAGTGGTAGCCGGCCAGGGCAACCTCGGAGGTGCCGACCAGGTACATGTCGTCTTCTTCTAGACGGTAAATCTCGTCCGCGTGGGCTCCGAGGAAGCCGGTGCCGGACATAACCTCCGGGCGCACCAGCACCGGCGGGATCATCAGCTGGAAACCGTGCTCCACAGCCTTCTGGGCGGCCAGCTGCAGCATGCCCAGCTGCAGCAGCGCGCCGTCGCCGGTGAGGAAGTAGAAGCGGGCGCCGGAAACCTTCGTGCCGCGCTTCATGTCGATCAGGCCCAGCGATTCACCGAGCTCCAGGTGATCCTTCGGCTCGAAGTCGAACTGCGGAGGCTCGCCCACCACGTCTAGAGTGACGAAGTCGTCTTCCCCGCCAGCCGGGGCGCCTTCCTGAACAATGTTGGAAATCTGCATCTGCAGGTCGTTGACGGCCTGCTCTGCCTTTGCCTGGGCTTCCTCCAGCTTCTTCACCGAGTCGGCCTTCTGCTTGCCCTCTTCACGCAGCGCCTGCTTTTCCTCGTCGGAGGCAGAGCGCATCTTCTGCCCCATCTCCTTAGAAAACGCCTTCTGCTCCGCCCTGGCGGCATCGGCGGCGCTGATGGCCTCGCGGCGTTGCGCATCGGCTTCCAGCAGCTGGTCGATCAGCGCTGGGTCCTCCCCACGAGTGCGCTGGGATTCACGGGCAACATCGGGGTTTTCGCGCAGAAGCTTCAGATCAATCATGGTGTTTAGCTTAGCCGGTTCCCCCACCAGCTTGTCCGGCCAGTTCCCCCTTATCCATATCCCCTACTACACTAGCCCCCAGTTACTAACCTCTAGATAACGAAGCCCTCTAGATAACGAAGCGAGCCCCATGTCCCTCAGCGAAGCGAAGATCCACCGCCGAGCGCGGAGCCTCACCATCGCCCTGTTCGCCGCACTGTGCGGCGGTGTGAGCGCCGCGGCTTTCACCTTCGTAGCTCCCGAGGGCAGTTCGCCACTGGTTCCGATGGACGAGAAGCAGGGCCAGCACGTAGATAACTCCACATTTACCCAGGCCAGCAACGGCGATTGTGTGAATTGGAAGCCCAGCGCAGACGGGGTGAACAAGGACTTCACCACCGTCAGCTGCGACCAGCCCCACCGCTTTGAGGTCAGCTCTCGGGAGGATCTCGGCCAGTATCCCACCAGTGAGTTCGGCCCAGACGCGAAGCAGCCGGACCTGCGGCGTCAGGAAGAGCTCACCGCAGAGCTATGCAACGGCCCAACGATGCAGTACCTGGAGGGAAAGCTCGACCCCGAAGGGCGCTACTCGATCTCCCCGATCCTGCCGCCACAGTCCGCCTGGGCTGACGGTGACCGCACGATGCTGTGCGGCGTGATGGTCCCGGACTCCACCGGCCGCACGACGGAGACCACGGGCTTTGCCGCCGAGCAGGATCAGGCTCGATACTTTGAGAAGGATCACTGCGTGCGCGCGGACGGCGACCTGACCAACGAGGTTCCGTGCGAAGAAAAGCACTCCTGGCAGGTGACCTCGGTGGTGAATCTCGGCGAGAAGTTCCCCGGCCCCTGGCCCAGCATCAAGGACCAGAACGAGTTCTTAAACAAGGTGTGTACGAAGGCCGCCCAGGATTACCTGGGTGGCGACGATGCCCTGTACAACTCCACACTCACCCCGTTTTGGAACACCCTACAGCGCCAGTCCTGGGATGCGGGTTCGCGTACCGTGAACTGCGCGTTGACGTTCGGCCGTCCCGGTGGTGGATTCGCAGCAATCAAGGGTGATGTGCGCCAGGAATTCACCATCGACGGTAAGCGACCGGCAACCCCGCCGAAGCGCAATCCGCTGCGCCGCTCCCCGCGGCCGAGCGATGCCCGTGGCGCCGAGGCCGGCCCGAATACTGAGGCCAACCCGAATGCCGCGCCTGGAACTAACGCCGGAACTAACCCGGGCACCAACGCCGGAACCAACCCCGGCGCCGCCCCCGGAGCAGCGCAATAACCCATGGCCATCGACGTTTCCCCAGAGCGCTTCGAAGAGCTCGTTGACCTTGGCTTACGGCGGATCCCCCGCGAGTTACTTGACAACGTCAGCAACGTCGCCATCGTCACGGAGGACTATAACCCCGAAAGCCCGGAGATCCTGGGGCTCTACGAGGGCATTGCACTGACCGAGCGCGACTCCGAATACACCGGCGCGCTGCCCGACAAGATCACGATCTACCACCATGCGCTCGAGGACATCTGCGACACCGAAGAGGAACTAATCGAGCAGGTCGCCATCACCGTCATCCACGAGCTTGGCCACCACTTCGGCATCGACGACGATCGCCTGCACGAGCTCGGCTGGGGCTAAGCGCCCGACCGTCCGGAGCCCGACCTATAGCGTGGCCGCGCCCCACCCCAGCACCTCGAACGCCCCCTCCAGGCTGTCGAGCACGCCCGACTGAGTTGCCCCTGCGGCGTTGTTTCCTGCGGCGCTCTTACTTTGGGACGCCCCAGGCCTGCCCACAGCAACATCAGCCAACTCACCAATGTTGTCCGGCACGCGCAGTGTAATGACGTTGCCGTTGGCCAGGTAGTGCATGAATGCCCATTCCGGATCTACCCCGCCGAGGAAGCGGGCGACCAGGCGGATCACCGCGCCGTGGCTAACTAGGGCTACGTCGGTGGCGGCCTCATTCGTCGCGTCATTCGCCGGGTCATTCGCCGCCTGGTTCTCCGCCAGAGTGCCGAGCAGCGTGGCCAGGTATTCGCGGAGAACCTCCGCTCCGGACAATCCACCCGGCACCGCCTTATCCACCTTGCCGAGCATCCAGGCGCCCAGAATGGAGTGGTAGGCCTCGTGGGAATCCTCGTCGTTTTTCATCTCGTACTGCCCGGCGGGGATCTCCGATACTCGTGGCAGTCGCTGGAGCGATGCCTTGGTGTGATCCGTTGCGTTGTCGCAGGCTGCGGCGTCATCTAAAAGCTCACCGCGAGAGAAGGCCGCAGGAACTAGCTCGCCGCCGAAAGCACCGGCCACGCCCACCGCGGTTTGCTGGGCGCGGGCGGCAAAGGAGGAAACGATCTTTAGCCGCTGCGTGCGCTCGGTGAGCCACTGCCCGGCCTCGGCGGCCTGCTGCCACCCCAGGTCCGTCAGGCTAGCTCCCGGCAGTGCGGTATCCAGGGCGTGGATGGCGTTAGAGGTCGTCTGGCCATGCCTGACCAGGAAAAGCCTTGTCGATCGTCCCATTCGCTAGCTACCCTTTCGCACCGCGCTTCAGCGCCTCTATCCACCTACTGGATTCAGCGTAGTTCGGCGGGGCACTGCCCGCATGGCGATGGAAAGGATGTGGCGATTGAGAATCCGCAGCCTGTAGCGGCTCCGCGGACGGCCAACTTCCTAGGAAGCGCACATCCTCGGCGCGGCGGTAAAGTCCGGCCAGCGCTTCAGCCACAGCGTCGTCTTCAATGTGGCCGACGATGCCAATGTGGAAGACGTAGTTGCCATTCGCCGCGCCCTCGCCCTTTTCCCCGGTGCGGCGGGGCCGCGATCCGATGCGAACCATATCGACCTGCCGGGTGGATAGCTCCGCGATGGCATCTAGCAGGCTGGAGGGCACATTCGGCAACCAGAGGATCATGCCACTGCGGTCGCTGCCCGTGCGCTCGGTGGGTTTCCCGGGTTTGCCGACCAAAATGAACCGAGTCTGGGCGCCGGAGACATCCGCCACCCCTTTAGCGACGGCATCCAATTGGTGAATCTCGCCCGCGCGTGCCGGGGCTGCGGCGGCATCCGCCTGCCCCGCTTGCACGGCCGCGGCAGCCGCGGCGTTGCTGGCAGCGGGGACGAAGGAGACATCCGGCAGGTGCTTTTCCACCCAGTTGCGCACCTGCGCCTCGGCTACGGGATGGGTGGTGAGGGTCTTCACATCCTCCAGGGCAGTGCCAGGGCGAACCAGAATGGAGAACACCACGGGCACCAGAACCTCACGGTAGATCTGTAGCGGCGCGCCGTAAGTCAGTGCGTCCTCGGTCTGGGAAACCGGCCCGTCGACGGAATTTTCCAATGCCACGCACGCGAAGTCGGCCTCCCCATCGCGCACCATGTCCAGGGCGACGCGCGGCGAGGCGACGGGGATCTCAGTGGCGCCGGCGGGCACAGCGCCGATCTCCTTGAACTGCTTCAGCGCCTGTTCGGTAAAAGTGCCCTCGGGGCCCAGGAACGCAACGCGCACAGTGGACTGCACGCTGGATTGCTCAGTGGAATCAGCCATAAGACGGAGTCTAATGGAACCCACAGACAAGCTAGCCCCAAGGCCAATCACTGCGGGTATATCCTTGTTAAACAATGAATCCCGCGCCCAACCACCCCCAGCCCGACCGTGCGAACTCCTTCGCCGACCGCCTTGCCTACGCCCGGCGCGACACGGGTCTGAGCAATGCCCAGCTGGGGGTCACCCGGGTCTACGACAACCCCCACAGCTACGACTTTCTGCGCAGCCACCCCGACCTTCACGACCACCCTAACCACCCCAACAACCCAGACCTACCCTTAATCGGCGAGGAAGTACTGATCAAGGACCTGCAGCAAGTCGCGGGCGAGGTCACCACGATGGGGTCCGTCCACCACGGCTTCACGGCGGCCTATCACGATACGACTGCGCACCGCCTGCTAGCGGGTGGCGCAACGCTGGTGGGCGCTTCTGCCTCCGCAGAATACGGCACCACGGCCTATACCGAACCCGTCGGCATGCCCCACCCCGTCAACCCGCTGCACCCGGAGATGATGGCAGGCGGTTCGTCGGGCGGAGCGGCAGTAGCTGTCGCCCGCGGGCTGGTGAACATCGCCCACGCGACCGACGGCGGCGGGTCGATCCGCATCCCCGCGGCTTGCTGTGGCCTGGCTGCCCTGAAGCCCGCGCACAATCACCAGTTCGGCACGTTTACCCCGGTGGCCCAGGGTTTCATCGCCGCGGACATCCCCACGACCGCCCGCGCCTATGGCCTGCCTGCACCAGATCGGGGCACGTTGCACCGCAGCCACCCTTCCCAGCCCCTACGCATTGGCTACACCAATAAACCCTTCCACACCCGCAGCCGCGTCTCCCCCGACATCGCCGCTGCCACAGCCGCCGCTACCGCGCTGGCTACCACGCACCCACTGGTCGAATCCGTCTCGCAGGCTCCCGCCCCGTACCCGCCAGCCACATTCCAATTCTTCCGCGAACTCATTGCTTCCCGCTGCGCAGACCTTCCCGGCACGCTGTCGCCCATCACCGCGTGGCTCCGCGAGGAGGGGCGTCAGGTGCCGAAATGGCGGCGTCAACAATTAGAACAACAAATAGTCGGGCTAGACCCACAGCGGGCATGGCAACACTTCGACGTGATCGCGACCCCTACCCTCGCATGCGCACCCCCTCCCAATGGAGCGTTTTCGCAGCTCACCCCCGTTGATAACTTCTGGGCCCAGACCGCCTGGACCCCATGGGGCACACTGTGGAACCTCACGGGCTGGGCCAGCGTCACCCTCCCCCTCATCGCCCCGGAACGCGTCCCCGGCCGCTGGCCCATCGCACTGCTACTGGGCGCCGTCGGCAATCGAGTCAGCGCTGCGACGTTGCTTTCCCTAGCGGGCTTTCTTATGGACGCCACCTCGCACCTCCCCGCCGAAAGCCTCAGCGTCGCGGTACCGGGCGATATCGAGGCCCTGGATTTTCGCGCCAAGCCGGACAATAGCCACAACCACCATGAGCACTAAGAACGAACCAACCATCCGACACGGCGCGAGCGCCGAAACCAACCGCAGCGCGCTGTGTTGGGAGATCCTCATCGTCCTGGCGATCACCTTCGGTACCAGCGGGCTGCGCGCGATAGCGCGACTAGTGGAGGCCAGTGTCAGCCCACAAGCCCTCAACCAACAAAGGGCAACGCTCAACAAAGCACAGTCCACGCTGGCCTGGCTGGATCCGGCGCTGCAGTTGCTTTCCAGCGGAGTGCTGGTCGCATGGGGTGGGCTGGCGATGTTCCTTCTGCTGCGGCACGCGCCCACTCCTGCGCTGGTGCGCCACTGGCGGCTGCGGACGCGAGACTGGCTGCACGGCGCGGGGCTGGCGGCCATCATTGGCCTCCCTGGCCTGGCGTTCTACGCGGCTGCCGTGCATCTGGGGCTGTCGAAGCAGGTGGTTCCGACGGGACTTGCCGAAACCTGGTGGCGCATCCCGCTGTTGGTGGTGAACTCCTGGGCCAACGGTTTTGCAGAGGAGCTGGTGGTCGTCGCGTGGCTCAGCACTCGCTTGCGGCAACTGCGTGTTGGTTGGGCGTGGGTTTTCGCCGCAACCGCCATCCTGCGGGGCAGCTATCACCTGTACCAGGGCTACTCCGCCGGGGTGGGCAACATCGTGATGGGCTTGATTTACCTGTGGTATTTCAAGAAAACCGGGCGGATTTGGCCTTTGGTGATCGGCCACGGCCTGATCGATACGGTTGCCTTCGTCGGCTACGCTGCACTGTACTGATCCGAGCTTGCTGGCGCCGAGCGTGCTGCAATTCAGCACAGCACAGCGACTGTCGTTGTCCTAGCCTGCGAGGCGCTTGCGGTTAGTATTGTGCCCATGAATTCTCGCGACAATTACGGCTCGGGCCGCAATCCTGGCAATTCCGATGGTTCGGAGTTTGCCCGGGATCGCCACGGCAAGCCCCTTCTGGATCGCTATGGGCGACCTGTGCGAAAGGGCGGGGGCGTGATCCCTCCTAGCAATAACCAGTCACCGCGTCGCGAAACGCGCAACTTGTCCGATTCGATGCATGCAGAGCGGTCGGCCCAGCCGGAACGACCAGCGCAGCCGGAAGAACCCCAGTACCGCCGCGCAGAGCCGCAGGCGGCTCCCCCGGCAACCCATCCGCGGGCAAGCCAATGGCAGGCGCCGTCGGCACAGCCGGGGCCAGCGGATCACGCGGCTCAACCTGGCCAAACGTTCGGCGATCCGCAGTTCGGCAGCTCCCCTGATCGCGCTGGGCGACGAGGTGACTCCCGCCCGGCGCGGCGCCCCCGCAGTCGCACGGCGCCACGGCCAAAGCGGCGCAAACGCTTCGGTTTCTTCAAAACGGTCGGCCTACTGCTCGCGATCGTCCTAGCATTCACCATCGGCGCGACGGTATGGATTGATACGAAGCTACAGCGCACGGATGCTTTGCAGGATTACGACGGCCGACTGGGCGGCACTAAGGGCACGAATTGGCTGCTGGTGGGTTCGGATTCCCGCGCAGGCCTCAGCAAGGAGGACGCCGACCGGCTCATGGCCGGCGAGCTCGACGATTCGGTGGGGCGCACCGATACGATCATGGTCGTTCACATCCCACGCTTCGGCGGGGACGCGACCATGCTGTCCCTGCCCCGCGATAGCTGGGTGGATATCCCCGGCCATGGACAAAATAAGCTGAACCAGGCATTCTCCCTCGGCGGTCCTGCGCTTTTGCAGCGGACGGTGGAGCAGGCGACGGGTATCCACTTGGATCACTACGCAGAGGTTGGCTTCGGCGGCTTCGCCAATGTCGTCGATTCCGTCGGTGGCGTGGAGATGTGTCTGGATGAACCGCTGGATGACCCGATGGCGGGCATCAAGTTGCAGGCCGGTTGTCAGGAGCTCGACGGCCCGACCGCGCTGGGTTATGTCCGCTCCCGCTACACCTCTGCTCGCGGCGACCTGGATCGCGTGGAGCGCCAGCGGAAGTTCCTGGCGGGGTTGTCAAAGAAGATCAAGTCCCCGGGTGTCCTGCTGAACCCATTTAAGAACCTGAAGGTCGCCGATGCGTTGAGCTCAAATATGCAGGTCAACGAGGGCGACCACGTGTGGCATCTTGCCTCGCTCGGCCTGGCGCTGGCCGGTGGCGCGAAGCAGGAGACCGTGCCAATTGCGGGCTACCAAGACACGTACGCCGGCAACGTCGCACTGTGGGACGAAGCCGGCGCAGAGGAGTTGTTCTCAAAGCTCCGCTAATTGCTCGAGCTCCGCTAGTTACTAGCGGATGGTGACCTCGCGGGACTGGATGGTCTGCTTGGCCTTCTGTTCATCGGCGCTCAGCGGCGCATCCTTGGCCAGAGCTTCCTCGATCTTCGCGTCCAGAGCCTCCAGGCCTTCCTTCCAGGAAGCGGACTCGCGAGTGCGATCCAGATCCCACACCGGAACCAGGATGCCGTGGGTGCGGAACACGCCAGCGAACTTGGAACCCTCGCCCAGGTGTAGCTCACCAGCGCCGTGCAGTCGGGCCAGAGCCTCCAGCAGCTCCTCTTCACCCTCCTGGCGAACCCAGCGGATGTGCGCCTTGTCGGACGGGTCGATCCACCACGCCGCACCCTTGATGTCGGCCTCCACGCGCTCGGACGGCAGCACGGAGTCGTTGGCGCGCTGCAGAGTAGCCGCTACCTGCGGGTTGTCACGGCTCTCCTCTGGCAGCCACCAGTCAAAGTCCTGTGCAACGTTGATCTCCGCCTGGGCGTCCTTATCCAGGATGTCCGTCAGCGCGGGCTCGGTGCCGTCGGACAGGCCGACCTCCAGGGACTCGCCCGGCTGAGCCTGCTTCACCCAGTTCAGGACGTAAGCCAGGTCGCGGTTCGGGTTGTCTCCGCGGCGCTGGGTCTGCAGCGCTACGAAGCCCTCCCCACCGTCTTCTTCCGAACGGCGCAGAGCTGCGACGGCACCCGGCAGAACGGTAACGATGGAGATCTTGTGCTCCGCGTCCTTGACCGAAGCGACGAAGTGCGCCGAAGGAACGAATTCCTGTAGGGCGATCAGGTCAGCCTCCATGGCGAAGCCATCGAAGGGGCGCGCGTCCTTTTGCAGTTTGGCACGCTCGGCAGCTCGGGCAGCCAGCTTCGCCTGACGGCGGCTCATGCCTTCGGGCAGATTCTCTTGGTTCTTTTTCTTCTTAGCCACGATCCCTTATTGTACCTGGCCATACCTAGGAGATCGCGGTGACGCCCGGTTCTTCAACTACTGTCGGTGCGCTCGCTTTGTTTCCGAGATCCACACCATTCTCGCTATCGCGCCACATGCGCGCCCTGCCCGGGTAGTTCGTCGCCAGCCAGGTCACGCCCTGCCGTGTAGCCCACCGCACCTCGTCTTCCTTGTCCGCGGTCCACATGTAGGTGCCATCGCCGAAGCGGCCGATAATGTCCGGGCGAATCCGACCGCGGGCGACGGACAACCCGTGGGCGTCAACAACATGCAGCGCCTGCAGGCCAGGGTTGAGCATGCGCTGGTACTCACGGCGCAGCAGAATGCGGTGGATCCCCGGGTTGATCATCTTGAAACGCACCAGAGATTGGGGGCTAAAGCTGATGAGGTGCACGTGCGGACTGTCCGCCAGGTGCGCCCGCTGTAGCTCGTAGTGCAGCGCGTGTTCAACCTTGGGGCCGTAGCGGTTCGGGTGCTTTGTCTCGATAAATATCTCTTTTTTTATGGACGCCCCGCCGCCCTCCGCGGACAGACCTCCCGGCCGCTGGCTATGCCCCGGCTCGGCGGACACACGCGAGGAATTGATGTCGTTGAAGAATGTCAACAGCTCGCGGAGAGTAAGTACCTGCGCGGGCTCTTCCGGGGTGCCAACGTTGAGTTCCCGCAGCTCGGCCAGCGTCATTTCGCTGATCACGCCGCTGGACTTCTTAGGCTTTTCCACCGCCACCCGGTCGATGGTGCGGTCGTGTATGCACACCAGCTCGCCGTCCCTGGTCAGGCGAATGTCGCACTCGAAGCCATCCGCGCCCCTTTGCTCGGCAAGTTCATAGGCTGCCAGGGTGTGTTCAGGGCGCTCCTTGGAGGCTCCACGGTGGGCGACAATTTTCATACCCTCCATTCTTAGTGCGCCGGGGCGCAACCGGCATCCGCTAAAGGCCGGTCGCCTCCAAGTTTCATTTACTGTTTACTTAACCAGCCCCGCCTCGGCCATCACCTTGCGCAGCACGGTGGCGGAGTGGTCGAACTTCTTCTTTTCCTCCGCATCCAGCTGCAGCTCCACCGCGTGGCGCACACCCTGACGGTTGATCACTGCGGGGGTTCCGATGTAGATGTCCTCGAAGCCGTATTCGCCCTCCAACAAAGTGGAGATTGGCAGCACAACATCTTGGTTGCTAAATACTGCCTGCGTGATGCGCGCCAGCCCCATGCCAATGCCGAAGCTGGTGGACCCCTTGGCCTGGATGATCTCGTAGGCCGCGTCGCGGGTCTTCACGAAGATCTCGTCGACGTCCTCGCCAGCCGATTCCCCCATCATTTCCAGCCGGTGCTGGATGGAGGTGCCCGCTACGGATCCGGCGGAGAGCACTGGCAGCTCCGTATCACCGTGTTCGCCGATGACATAGGCGTGCACGGAGGTCGGCGCCAGGTCGAAGTAGCGCCCCAGCGAGTAACGGAAACGTGCGGTATCCAGGATCGTTCCGGAACCAATCACGCGGCTGGAATCCATGCCGGAGAACTTCCACGTTGCGTAACTGAGGATGTCCACCGGGTTGCTGGCGACCAGGAAGATGCCGTTGAAGCCGTGTTCCATTACGTCGCCGACGATCTTCTTGAAAATGGAGGTGTTCTTCGCAACCAGGTCCAGGCGGGTCTCGCCCGGCTTCTGTGCCGCGCCCGCGCAGATGCAGACCATGGCGGCGTCTCGGCAGTCCTCGTAGGTGCCGACGGTGACGCGGGTGTTGTGGTGCGACCACGGCACTGCGTGGTTGAGGTCCTGCACGTGCCCCCAGGTCTTGCGTTCATCCAGGTCGATGATGGCCAGGTGGTCGGTCAGCCCCTGGTTAACCAGGGCGTATGCGTAAGCTACGCCGACATCACCCGCGCCGATCAGGACGATCTTGGTGCCGGGGGCCGGAGGAGTGGTGGCGTTGTTGGTGGATACTGGTGTTGGTTCCGGAGCAGTCACTGTGGTGGCCTTCTTCCTTGTTTGTTGCTTTCTAGGTTGCCTTATTGAGTTGACGCCCACACGCCAGCATAACCCGGGTGCCAGTCACGCTCACCGCAGACTTTTCTGATAATTGAACTTCCGAAACATGGCGTCAATAACTTAATTTTTCGTAAGAAAAAACCTTGCAGGAACAATATTTTCGCGTCACACTTGTTGTCATAAGCACATCCGACGTGTGAAAGGAACTTTAAAAACAATGGCTAAGTACGAACTTCCCGAGCTGGACTACGCTTACGACGCACTGGAGCCCCACATCTCCGGCGAGATCATGGAGCTGCACCACACCAAGCACCACCAGAACTACGTCAACGGCGCAAACGCTGCTCTGGAGAAGCTGGAAGCTGCCCGCAAGGACGGCTCCATCGCCGGCGTAGTTACCGCACTGTCCAAGGATCTGGCTTTTAACCTGGGTGGCCACACCAACCACTCCCTGTTCTGGAAGAACCTCTCCCCGAACGGTGGCGGCGAGCCGACCGGTGAGCTGGCGGAGGCAATTAACCGCGACTTCGGTTCCTTCGAGGCTTTCAAGGATCACTTCTCCGGCGCGGCTCTGGGTCTGCAGGGCTCCGGCTGGGCAGTTCTGGGCTACGACCACATCGCTGGCAACCTGGTTGTCGAGCAGATGACCGACCAGCAGGGCAACCTGTCCATCAACCTGACCCCGCTGCTGCTGCTGGATATGTGGGAGCACGCCTTCTACCTGCAGTACAAGAACGTCAAGGCAGATTACGTCAAGGCTGTCTGGAACGTCTTCAACTGGGACGAGGTTGCTAAGCGCTTCGAGGCTGCAAAGAAGTAAGCCTCATGCGCTGCTGATCGCAGAGCCCATTGCAATATTTATTGCAAAGCCTATTGCAATCGAACTCCAGCAAGCGTAATACTGGGTATACAACTGAATAACTTCGAAAACTCAAAAGCGAAGACCCTGTATCCGCAGTAAAAGAAAACTGCGTTCGATACAGGGTCTTTTGCGTACCCTAGCGAAGAAGCTTTCACCCACTCTTATTCGCTTATTCGCCAAGGTACAAAGCGTGCGCAGCGTGTTCCGCAATGTGCAGACTTTATGCAGACAAAGTGCAAACAATGTGCAGAAACTGCGCACACATTGCGCACAGTCACACACTCACACACGATCTGAGATTGGAGAAGAACCATGAAGGCTCACTCTCGAAATTTCAACATTCCCCACACTGAACGCACTCATCGCCCGCGCCGCGGCCGTCGCACCCGCCAGTTCGGTGCAGCGATCGCGCTGACCGGCCTGCTGCTCGGCACCGCCGCCTGCGGCGATGACGATGAATCCCAGGCTTCCGGCAATACCAACACTCCAGCAGCCACCGCCGCCGAGGCAGAGTCCGGTGCAGCTGGCGCGGCCGACGCACCCGAAGGCGCCAATGGCGCCAATGGCGAGCAGCCGGACACTCAAAACGTCGCAGCCTCCACCGCCGAAGCTCCCAAGGGCGACCAGAACAATGGTGAAGAAAGCGGTGGCGCAGAAACCGGTGGCACAGAAGGTGGCGGCAAGGAGTGCCGCGTGAATTCGACGGCGCCGGAGATCACCAACAACATCAGCAAGCTGCCGCCGAACCCACACGGCTGGAAGCTGACTAATCAGACGAACTACAACGCGTGCTCTGACCTCAGCTACGCGCTGATCACTCAGGCCAGGCAGGGCAACGCCCAATTCGCCACCCAGCTGATGCTGTTCCACAAGGGCAACTACATCGGCATCGCCTCCGACACGGTTCAGCAGACAGAAATCCTCAAGACCACTCCGTCCTCGGTTACCGTCCGCATGCGGGACTGGGAGGCTCTGCACGAGTCGGGTGAAGCCAACGTGGCCGCCAGCAAGTACTTCTCGGACGTAACCTTCCGCTGGGATGGCGGCAAGGTCGTGCCCGACGGCCGCATTCCGAACCAAAACCTGCCGAAGAAGATAGGCGTCTAGTTCGCCGCCCTAGCTAGCTTCGGCAGCTAGTCCCCCAGCACCCCGACGGGGCAACTCACGCCATTGGAACCGTGGTTGCAATACCCGTCGGGGTGTTTGTGTAGGTACTGCTGGTGCTCGTCCTCGGCCAAGTAATAGTGCCCATCGCCGATGTTCGCCAGCTCGGCAACCTCGGTGGTGATGGCCCCAAAGCCCGCGTCGGTGAAGCGCTGCTGCCAGCCCTCGATAGCTCGCTGCACGCGCCCTAGCTGCTCAGCATCTTGTGTGTAGACGCAGGAACGGTACTGGGTTCCCACGTCGTTGCCCTGCCTGTCGCCCTGTGTCGGGTCGTGGTTTTCAAACGCGATCTGCAGCAGCTGCTCCAGGCTCACGGCTGCTTCGTCGAAAACGATCCGCACAACTTCGGCGTGCCCGGTGCGCCCGGTGCAGACCTCGCGGTAGGTGGGGTTCGGGGTATATCCGCCGGCGTAGCCCACGGAGGTTCCCCACACCCCATCCACTCCCCAAAACATGCGCTCCACACCCCAGAAGCACCCCAGCCCCAGCACTATCTGCGCAGGTCGTTCCAGCTTCCCTTCCCAGTATTTGTCTTCCAGCCCGGTCAGTGCCGTGCCCAGCACCGCATTGGGCTGCGGGTCCACCAGCACGGGCGTGCGGCCGCCCTTCAGCGCGTCATCCGGCCCTACTCTTTCGGCTCGGAAAGGCCCCTGGCTGTTGAGCGCCAGGATGCGATCGAAGAAGTTCGTCATGTCCTTTGTGCCCTCTCTGCTGTTTGTTGTTGCCGCTGTTTTTATTGACGCCGCAGTTCCCGCAGTCCCGGCGCGCCTCTGCGCAGCCACGCGCGAACCGCTGACGTTGCCACACAATCGTCGGCGTTGTAGCGCTCCAGCTTACGCCGGGCAGCTTGGGCGGTGGTGCGGGATCCGCCGATGGCCTGCTCGAACAGTTCCACTGCCGCTTTGCCGTTGATGCCCGCCTGGCTGAACTCGAAGCCAGCCAGCGGGGCGACTGTCTTCAGCCCTAGAGAATCCGTGGCCGCCAGAGCCTTTTTCACCAGGCTAAAGCAGTCGCACCAGTGTTCGGAGGTGATAAAGGCATTGACCTCCGCCAGCGTGGGCATCGTGACGCGCGCACTCGTGCCCGGAACCTCGTAGCTGCGCCCGCCGTAGCGCTCGGCGGCGTGGCGCAACCAATAGTTCTCCCCCTGCGCGGCATACACCCAGACCTGGAAGCTCTTTTCCTCCGCCAGTGCCTGATCCTTCTGTGCTTGCAGCCATTGCCAGAACTCGGCAACGTGCAGCCCTTCATCGCCGTCCCGACTGAAATCCCCGAATCCTATGTACCGGGAGCCGTCGAAAGTGCCCCAGAGGAACGTGCCGCGGTTCGGGTGAGCCTCCATGTCCACGTCGATTTCCACCCAATCCCGCTGGTCAGTGGCCGCCCCTGCGGTCTCGCCTACCCTCCGGGGCGCTCCACCCCACAACTCCGGCGCCTCGAACCAGCGGTTCTTCGGCCTGCGTAAAGCGACCTGCCCGTCCATCCATGCCTGCGCCAACTGGGGCTGTTCCCCGCTGCTCTGTGCAGCCAATTGCGGCAGGGTCTCGATACCCTTTTCCCGCCACGTGCGAGCCTTATCACCTGGCAGCAGCAGACTGATTTCTTGCGCCTGAAGCAACTGGGCACGGCAGTGATTATGGAATTCGCAGGTCCGGCACTCTTTAATCCGCCGCGGGGTGGAGGGAATCGGCTCCTCCAACGCAGCGTAAAGGCCAGGGAGCACGGAGGGGGCGTCAAAAAAGAAACAGCGTGGCTTCCCCGGCCCAGCGCGACCAATCAGCGCCACGGTGTTGGCGGCAAAACCCCATTGCTGCAGTACAACGTGGGCCATAGCGATCTTCTGCGCATCCCCAGCCACCGCGCGATGGCGATAATCAGTCGGCGCCGGCACGGCCAAACCCAACGCGTTGATGTCCGCCACTCGGCAATCCGCGAGCTGCGTTGCCTTCGCCCGGCGCGCCACGGAATGAGAGGAAATGGCGACGGGGGTGTACTGCATGAACTCATCCACGCCTTTGCCCTGATCCGCGCGCACCAGAAGATCCAGCTCCACACGGAAGGGCCCCTCCGCTAGGACGGGGCGGGTGATCAGCCGCGCGCCCGAAGCCAAAGCCTCCAGGGTCTGCTCCACGGCAGTATCCCGATCGATCGGGTCGATGTCCACGCGGCTGGGGAACAACTTGTCCCCGATCCGCGGCTTGGTCGGGAGGAGTTGGAAAACCAGATTGCGGCGGATCTCGGCGTTCGCCCGGTGCTGTACGGCCTCCACATAGGCCTCTAGATCCTGCGGAGTGTGTAGCCGCGGCCGCTGTACCTCTGGCCGTTGTGACTCTGGCCGCTGCGCCTTTGCCCCGCGCCGAAGTACCGCCCGGTGGCGGCAGCCCACGCAATCGCTGGGGCTGAGAGGCGGAAGATCTTCAGGCAAGCTCACAATAGTTTCTAAGCCTAGCGCGTCGGCCGGACGTGAACGCACCGTGGCTGGCACCTCCATAGCGGCCTGCCCGGGTGTCGAAGTAAGGTGAAGCGCGTACAGTAAAGATGTTTCTTAAGTAATCTGGTTGAACAGTAAGACAGATCAATACGCATCGGAGTGACATGGGACTGCTCAGCGGTATGCGCAAGCGCCGTCAGGAAAAGAAAGCCGTCGAAAAGGCCGCGAAGGTTCGGGCCAAGGCTCAGGTGAAGGCCGACTCGAAGCTGGAGAAGCGCAAGGAGGCCTACCTGCGAAAGACTGCTAAGCAGGTGCGCAAGATGGATGCCAAGGAGATCAAGGCACAGCGCAAGCACAACGAGAAGATGGCGAAGGCCTCGCTGGAGCAAATCAAGGCCGGGCGCTTCAACTCCAAGAACGTGCTGCGTATTGCGGGGGCTGCCCGCGTTGCCGCTCCTTTTGCCATTCCGCTGTTCTACCGCGGTGTGACCGCGCTGCAGGAGGCCACGAACGGCGCTACTGCCCGCCGCAGCGGCCTGGCCACCAAGGCCACTGCCC
The DNA here is from genome assembly GCF_027570165.1 of Corynebacterium macclintockiae. NCBI lineage: Bacteria > Bacillati > Actinomycetota > Actinomycetes > Mycobacteriales > Corynebacteriaceae > Corynebacterium > Corynebacterium macclintockiae. Next base: position 10,175 of record NZ_JAKMUV010000011.1, on the reverse strand, counting down.
AGTTCCCTGGCGACGGCGGCCTGCAGCAGGCTCGCATCAATCGCATCCGCAAGTCTCTGGATAAGGGGCTGCCCTCGGGATTCGCCAAGGATATTTCCGAGCGCATGGATGATCTGGATAATGCGGTCGAGAATTCCCGCTCGATGAACGAGGACCAGGGCAAGCGCGTGCTGCGCTCTGTGTCCAACGAGCTGGATCTGGTCGAAGCGCAGATTAAGGCTAAGCGCGACTAAATAGGGCGCAGCTAAAGCTGAGCCAGACCCCAGAAGACGGGGGGCGTTCGCCAAGCAAAACCTGAGTGAACATGGTTTTATAAATCCATGACGAACAACCCCACGGAAAATTCCACCCCGGCTCAGTCCGGGCAGTTTACCCGCCGCCAGGTTCTGCAGACTGGCGCCGCCGGTGCCGCCGCAGTCGGAATCGGTTCTATCGCAGCTAACTCCGCCGCTTCGGCCAGCCCATTGGGCTCCTCCAAGCCGGCCAACCCGCCGATCAATATGAAGATGGGCAAGGAAGCATTCCAGCACGGCGTGGCCTCCGGCGACCCGTACCCGGATAGTGTGCTGCTGTGGACCCGCGTTACCTCCAACGAGAACGACTACCCCGGCCTGGAAAAGGGGCAGACCACCACCGTGAAGTGGGAGGTCGCCACCGATAGCAAGTTCACCACAGTCGTCACCTCCGGCACCGCGAAGGCAGAACCTTCCCGCGATATGACCGTGAAGGTCGAAGCCCGCGGCTTGAAGCCTTTCACCGGCTACTTCTACCGCTTCATCACCATCGACGGCCCACGCAAGGGCCAGACTTCCCCCGTGGGCAAGACCCGCACCGCACCGGCCAAGGGCGCGGACGTTTCCGAACTCCGCTTCGCCCTGTTTAGCTGCTCTAACTGGGAGGCTGGATACTTCAGCGCCTACCGTGACATGGCCAATCGCGGCGATATCGACTACGCCCTGCACGTCGGCGATTACATCTACGAGTACCCGCGCGGCGAGTACACCGGTAAGACCGGTTCGGTTCGCCTGCACGAACCGGCTAACGAGATCAAGTCCCTGGCCGACTACCGCCAGCGCTACGCCCTGCACCACACCGACAAGGATCTGCAGGCCGCACACGCTTCCTGCCCGTGGATCGTCACCTGGGATGACCACGAGGTCGCCAACGACACCTGGTCCAACGGTGCGGAGAACCACCAGCCGGACAAGGAGGGCGACTTCATCGCCCGCCGCAACAACGCGATGCAGGCCTACCTGGAGTGGCTGCCGATCCGCGCTACCCCGCTGTCCGAGAAGGGCCACATTTACCGCAACCTGTCCTTCGGCAACCTGGTCGAGTTGAACATGCTGGATCTGCGCACCTACCGCAACGAAAAGCCCGGCTTTACCTCTGCACGTAAGACCGACGACAAGTCCCGCACCATGCTGGGTTCGGAGCAGTTCGGTTGGCTGACCAAGAAGCTGTCTACCTCTTCCGCCCGTTGGAACTTCATCGGCAACTCCGTCATGATCAGCCCGGTTCTGATCCCGCCGCTGGATCCGGAGGCCACCAAGGCCGTCACCCAGCTGCTGGGTCTGCCGGAGGAAGGCATGCCGTACAACCTGGATCAGTGGGATGGCTATGCCGCCGAGCGCCGTCGCGTGACCAAGTACCTGCTGGATAACAACATCCGCAACACCGTGTGGCTGACCGGCGACATTCACTCTTCCTGGGCCTGCGACATTCCCGCTGCCCCGGGAACCTACCCGCGCGGTGGTGTTGCAGGTGTGGAGATCGTCTGCACCTCCGTGACCTCCTCCAACATCGACGACATCCTTAAGCTGCCGGAGGATAACGCGCTGTCCCACACTGTGGAGTACGCCTTTACCAACATGAACCGCCACGTGAAGTACCTGGACTTCGATTCCCACGGCTACACCGTTGTGCGCGTGACGAAGGATGCGGTGGACGCAAACTGGATGGCGCTGGGCCCGGACGGCAAGCTGAAGCCGAACCAGCCGCTGCACTTTGCCAAGGCAGCCAGCGCGAAGTGGGGCGAGGGAATCCACACCTCCAACGTGCGAATCAACCCGGCTGATCACTCTGCTCGCTAAAAACTGCCCACTTAAAGCCTTTTAAGTGCTTTAAGCAAATGCCTCCAGGTCACCCCCTGGGGGTATTTTTTATGTCGATATATCTTTTATCGACGCCCCGTTTCCAGCACTTTTCATATTCAATAAAGATTATGCAATACATTGCATTGCAATCTGTCGCTCAGTTACTACACTAAACATCAGAACATTAACAATCCTTAAAAGAGGGGAATGCACTGATGGCACGCCGCGAAATTACCCAATTCTTTGACGACCTGGACGATACTCCATTGGCTGAGGATCAGGTCAACGTCGTCGATTTCAGCCTGAATGGCGTTGATTACACGCTGGATCTGTCCGCAAAGAACCGCGAGGCATTTGATAAGGCCCTGGAGCCTTTCATCAAGGTCGCCCGCCGCAAGACCCGCGCCGGTGTAGCCGGTCGTCGTGTGGCTTCCCGTAGCGCTAATCCGGAGCGCAACCGGATGATCCGCGAATGGGCTAGGGAAAACAACATCGAGGTCTCCGAGCGCGGACGCATTTCCGCCGATGTTATCGAGAAGTTTGAAAAGGCCCAGGGACAGTAAAGAAATCACCGTCTAGGGTATTTTCGGTTTTATGGGAGATCTGAGGAATCCGATACTGGGGCGTCACAAAGCAAAAAGGGCACCCCTTGCACTGGTAGCAGCGACCGCAATGGCATTTAGCCTGAGCGCCTGTGGGGATAACTCGGGGAACGGTCCGGCAGACAGCGCCACCTCCTCGACGGAACGCACCGTCGACCCCGTCAAGGGGACGGAACTGCCGATTGAGGCAACCCCGGAAAAGGTAGGCCAGGGCGGCCAGGAGGTCTGCCCCTACCTGGACGGCGACTGGCTGCAGAATACTAACGGCCAGCGCCTCACCGGCACCGGTACGGATGAACGCTTCGACCCCCCGGCCTGCGTGTTCTGGTCCTACGAGGATTACCCGCAGGTAACGGTAATGGTGCGCCACATGCGCACGAACTCCGACGCAATTGCGGTGGTCGACCACGCCGCACCGATCGATTCAACCCTGAAGGCGCTAGAGCCAAAGGGATGGAGCGGCGGGCGCCGCGGTGGTGACGGTAAAACTGGTGCCGTGTACGCCGTGTGGAAGGACGAAACGGCAGTGGTGGTGACTACCGCTCAGGAACAGTCCGTGAAGGCGCAGAAGATCGCCGAAGAGACGATCAAGAACCTGAAGCTCTAGCCGCTAAAGCCCCAGCACCCTTTGCGCGTCCGCAATGCGCAGCAACCCCTCCGAGACCCCCACGTCCGTCCACGGCATCATCGGCCCCACCCAGGGGAAAACGACTTCCATCAGCAGGAAGAAGATGCCCACCAGCAGAACCAGGACGATAAATAGCTTCACCCACCACGGGCCTGGCAGGTTGCGCCACAGCATCGCATACATTTAGGCTCCCTCCGTCAGCTCTTTAGGTGTACTCCCGGCCTTCTTCGGCTCGGAGCGGACAAGTGCCGCGTGGACGATCATGCGCTCCTTATTGGAGAACTGCGGGTGGCACGTCGTCATTGTCAGCAGCCCCGCATCCCCCGGGCGCACCTCGACACGCTGTTGTCCTGGGACGGGGTTGATCACGTTAATGTCGCTGGGGGTGGTGATGTATCGGCCATTGACGCCCGCGTATTCGCCGCTGGAGATCTTCTGCGCCAGCTCGGAAGGCATGCATTTTTCGGCCTCCGCCTTCCGGTTTCCGGGGGCGGCGTCGATCGGCAGCACACGGTAGATGTTCCAGGTGCCTGCGGTCTCCACAACCACGGCATCGCAGGTGTTCAGCAGGCCGAGGTCATTGAAGGGGGAACCGCGCCCCACGCGGTGGCCCGCCATGGCGAAGTTGCCCGGCTTTCCCGGGGCTTGGCTGTCCTCGTAGTGGCCCGGCCCTTTGTTCAGATCGTCGTCGGCCACGCCCTTGACGATGGAAAAGTTGAAGTCCGATCCGAAAGAGGGGATGTAGAGCCGGGCAAACGCCGCGCCCTCCGCCGGCTCAGTCAGCGGGCGGGGATTCTTGTCATCCCATTGGTTGTCTAGCTCTCGGGCAACGGCGGCTTGTTCGCGACCGGACTGGATGTCGGTCCAAAAGACGTCCCAGAATCCAAATAGCAGCGCAATCACGCCGAAAGTAATAAGGAGTTCACCGATTACGCTAATTGGATCGAGTCGCTTGCTCGTTCTCGCTGCCTTCCGGTGTCGTCCCATGCGACACATCGTACTACGTTTCCCCGTTTCTTATGCTTCCCAATCTGGCATTAGTAATGCCCCCTCCATATCCCGCAAGGTACCTGGTTGGCGGGTAAGCTCCTCTGCATGAAGATCGTCGAGTATCCCGTTGCGCTTTTCTTGAAGGCTTGGCACTATCTTTTTGCTGATATCTTCGGTTGGGATGCTGCGCAGTCGTGGCTGTTGGCACTAATTCTTCTTATTGTCACTGTGCGTGGTTTGCTTTTGCCCTTCGTCTACCGGCAGTCGTATTCCAGTCGCATTTTGGTGAATATCCGCCCGAAGGTCTATCGGCTAGAGCAGGAATACAGCGGGAAGGATCCCGAGACCCGTAAGGAGCTGGCTAGGAAGCGCCGCGAACTGCAAAAGGAACACGAATACCGATTTTCGGATGGTTGCATTCCTGCGCTGGTTCAGCTTCCTGTTTTGCTGGGCCTGTACCGCATGCTGATCCACGTCACCAGTCCGGATCCGGAGGTCAAGGCGGCAGTCAATGGCTTCGGCCCGCTCAATGCCGAAGAGGTCCAGTCATTGCTTTCCGCAAAGCTCTTCGGGGTTCCTCTGGCGGCCTATGTGCAAATGTCAGATGAGCAATTTGCAGAGATCCACACCACGATGGAACAGGTCTTTTGGGTAGTGTTCCCCATGGCCATTCTGGCCGCAATTTTCACCACCTCTAACTGGGCTTATTCCATGTACCGCAATTACCGCACGGTCGACCACAACTCTGTGTTGGCCCGCGGCTTGCTGAAGATGATGTGGCTGATCGGCCCGGTTGTGCTGATCGCGCCGTTCACTATCGCCCTGGGCGCGGTGGGCCCGGTCGCGCTGATGATCTACTGGGTGGGCAATAACCTATGGACCACCACGCAGACAATCACTCTGCAGCGCCACCTGGACCGCAAGCTCCCCTACACGGAGGAGTTCCTGGAACACCACCAGAAGATGAAGGTCAACCTTATCGAGCGGAAGAAGGATAAGAAGGCGGGTCGCAAGGCGAAGAAGCGAGCTACGGCGGACTCCCCTGAGGAGCCTGCCGAGAGCTAGATGTTGTAGCTCATCGGCGCGGTAAGCAGCAGCTGCTTCGCCAACCCGCGTGCGGTTTCTAGTGGCACAGTGTTGCGCGACATTTTCGCACCGCTAAGGCCACCGTCCATGAACACCATCAGTTGGTCGGCCAGCGTCTGGGACGCATAGCCGAAGCGCTCGGTCAGCAGCTCGGCCATCGTGTCGCGGCACCAGCGCCGGTAGTCCATCGCCGCGTCGCGGATGCGCTGCTCCGAGTCCGTCTCTGGGCGCGGGTATTCGCTGGCCGCGTTTTGGAAGTGCGAGCCGCGGAAGTTATTATCCGGTTCCTGCTGAATGCACAGGTCAAAGAAGGCAATGATGCGATCCTCGGGGCTTTCGCGCGGGTCAGCCAGCGCGTGCCAGTCGTCGCGCCATTTCTGGTCGAGCTCCCGCAGGTAGGCAACCACCAGATTGTCCTTCGACCCGAAGAGCGAGTACAGGCTGGCTTTCGCCACGTCCGCGTCGCGCAGAATGCGGTCGATGCCGATTACGCGGATTCCCTGGGTAGTAAAGAGGTTCGTGGCGCTGGCCAGCAGGCGTTGCCGAGGGCCAGGGCGGTTACGGCGACCGGAGCGAGCAGCCTGCTTGGTTGCCTTCTTCGCCGTTTTCTTCACTGTCTTCTTGGTAGTTTTTGTGGCGGTTTTGGCGCTCGTCTTTTTTGAGGACGCCCCGTCGCGTGCGCCGGCGGAAGAATCAGAGGTGGCCGCGGATCCCGACTCGCGGGATTTGTCGTCTGCCGTTGCCATCCACTTGTCTCCTTCTCTACATGGCTACTTTTCAGGTTTGTTTACTTGCTTAAGTCTACAAAATCCTGCAGGGCCACCAGAACCCTACAGGACTTGTAGTTTATTCCCTAGCGCTTCTTGCTGTCCTTTGGGCGTACAACCATCAGCGGGCACGGGGAGTACTGCAGCAAGGTGCGGGAGGTAGATCCCAGCAGCATTCCTTTGAATCCGCCGCGGCCGTGGGAGCCGACGACCAGCAGCTGAGCGTCCTTGGCGGCCTCGGTGAGGGACTGCACTGGGCGCTCGCGCTCCACGATCTCCTCAACCTGCACGCTGGGGAACTCCTTGATGAGGTCCTTCAGCTCGTCCTCCATCATGTCCTGACGCTCGACGATCATGCGATCCATCTGGTTCTGGGCATCGACCAGGCCGACGTAGGAGGTGTGGATCTGGGAATCGGTCCAGGAGTGGATTGCACGCAGCAGGGCACCACGCGCCTCGGCCTCGCGGAAAGCGATACGCAGTGCCTGACGCGATACCTCGGAGCCGTCCACGCCCACCACGACGGGACCGTACTTGTTTTCCGCGGTCACGTCGTTATCCTTGCGGACCACCACGACCGGGCAGTCGGCGTGGGAGACCACGGCGCTGGAAACGGAGCCCATGACCAGGCCGGACAGGCCACCGAGGCCACGGGAACCCATGACGATCATCTCCGCGGTGGTGGATAGATCCAGCAGCGTATCGATCGGGGCGCCTTCCTTCACCAGGTAGCTAACCTCAACCTCTTCACTGAAATCGCTGACGATCTTGTGGGCGTTTTCGATCTTGTCAACCGCCTCGCTTTCGAGCTCGTCGTAGAGTTCCTGCGGGGGCACCATCCCGTCGGCGTACATGAATTGCGGCATGGTGTAGGCGCTGACCAGCTTCAACGGCTGCTTGCGCTTGAGGGCTGCGTTCGCTGCCCACCTAACGGCTTCGTTGCTGGCATCGGAACCGTCAACCGCAACGATGATTTCCTTATCGCTCGTGGTAGCCATGGGAAATGATCCTTCCTTGCAGGGCATTATTCGATTTGTCCTTCAACACTTCCCATTATCCTGAAAAGCAGTAATGAATGCAGGAAGGTGCCTGATTCGCCCCTATTTTCGGGACATATCAGGCACCTTGTGAGTGATTCGTGAATGGTCGGTGTAGTTGGTCAGTGAGTGTGGTCGGTGTAGTTGATCAGATGATTAGCGACGAGTGGTGTCCGGCAGCGGAACGTCGTCAGCAGCAGGGGCGTTGGACGGGGAGAAGAACTCCAGCAGCGTGCGGAAGATGTTCAGCAGAACACCGCCCAGCTCGCTCTTGAACAGGTTAGACAGGGAACCGGTAATTGCAGCAATATCCATGCCGGGTAGCATAACGGATTGATGGGACCTTTACCAGTAAAAAGGGGCTTAAATCCTACGCGGATCCTTGTTCCCCCAGCTACCGACACGCCGTGGGTGGCAAAAGATTTTTTGTGGCACCTCATTTCTTCCCAGCGTCACCGCGCAAAAGATGATGATTTTAGTGCTGTTTTAGATCGCTTTGCTGCAGGGGAAGTCTGCCTGGATTCCGGCACCCCCATCGCCCCGGACGACGTCCTGCGCCCGGGAAGCTTCATTAACTTCTATCGCCGCCCAGCCCCGGAGCGTCCAGTCCCCGGCGAGATCACGGTGCTGCACCAGGACCGAGACATTGTCGTCATTGATAAGCCACCTTTCCTGGCGACCCTCCCGCGTGGCCAGCACATCACAGAAACTGCGCTAGTGAAGGCTCGCGTTCAGCTGGGCATCCCAGAGCTCTCCCCTTCCCATCGCCTCGATCGCCACACCCGTGGTGTGCTGCTGATGACCGCCCGCCCAGAGGTCCGCGGCGCCTACCAGACGATGTTCGAGCGCCGTATCCCCCACAAGGTCTACGAGGCGCTCACTCCCCTGCCCGACGAGGCTCCCTTCGCCCCGATCGCCCCTCTGGCCGATTGGCGTTCGTGGGATCCACCCACGCCGGAGCGCCCCTGGCGCCTAGAGCACTGCATGTCGAAGACGCGCGGGCACCTCAGCACCGTCCTCACCGATGGCCCTCCCAATGCGCTCACCGTGGTCTCTGGACTGCGCACGGAGTGCCGCGACGGCCACGACGTTCTGGTTTGGCGCCTCGAGCCACACACCGGCAAAACCCACCAGCTGCGTGTCGTCCTGCGCTCGCTGGGCTTGCCGATTCTGAACGATCCTCTCTACACCGAGCTCACGGACGCAGCGCTGTTTAGTATGGACGCCCCTACGCCCCGGCCGGTTTACGCGGAGGACGAGGACTTTAGCGCTCCCATGGGGCTCATCGCCAAGGAGCTCCACTTCCCCGACCCGTTGACTGGCCAGCAGCGAAAGTTCATCAGCAACTTCTAGCTTTAATCTTCCAGCTTTACGGTAACGCCCCGCAGGATCCGAGCCGTGTAGAGGGAACCCGCCGCCAGCACGACCACGACCAACCCGGAAACCAGGGCGAAGGCATGTGAGTAGGCCGTACCCGCAGCGGCGAGCAAAGGTTCAGTCCAGCTAGCTTCGGTGGAGTGCGCGATGTGCACGGCAGAGTGCAGGCTCTCCCCCGCCGACTCGGGCGCGCCGGCCGGCAGAACAAACAGTGCCGAATACAGTGCCGTCACCAAGCTGCCCAGAACGGCAATCGAGGTCAGAGATCCGAATTCGTAGCTGACTTCCTCCACTGAGGAGGCCATGCCTGCCCGGTGGCTGGGCACGCCAGAGATCATTGCGATGGAAGCTACGGCCATCACCGCGCCCAGCCCCATGCCCTTGATAAATAGGCCGCTGAGAAGAATGGGCGTCCAACCCCAAAAACCATAAAGGCACACGATCGCCGCACCGATCGTGGCTACGCCGAACCCTCCGGCGATCAGGCGGCGAATGCCGAACTGCGCCAGGCGCGCGCCGGCGTAGATCGATGTGGCCAGAGCACCCATGGCCGCGAAAGTCACGTACACACCGGAACGCAGGGGGGATAGACCGTCCGCGAGCTGCAGCTTCTGCGTGATGACGTACTGCAGACCCGCGAGGGCGAACATTGACAGGGCGGCTCCCAAAGCGCCGCAGCGGAACGCGGGGTAGCGGAAAATGTCGAGGGTGATGAGGGGTTGTTCTAACCCTTCTTGACGCCGCGTAAAAGCCCAGCCACCGAGGAGGAGCAGTACGACAGCCACGCCGATGACTGGCCAATTCTGCGGAGCATGCGTGCCTTCCTTGATGAGCATCACCGCACTGACCAGGGTGATCATCGCGTAGACGGAGGAACTGAAATCCCAGTGCTTGTCCGGGTTTGCACGGTCGGGCGGGGCCACAAAAGGCACCGCGACAAGGGCTGCGATCACCAGCGGGACGTTAACGAGGAAACAAGAGCCCCACCAATACGCTTCCAGCAATAGCCCGCCGACGATGGGGCCGAGGGTTGCAGAGACAGTGGACAAGCTGCCCCATATGCCGATGGCCAGGTTCAACTCTGCGGGATTGGTGAAGGTAAGCCGGATCAGCGATAACGTGGACGGCATCATCGTGGCGCCTCCCACGGCAAGCAAGGCTCGCCCCAGAATGAGCATCGCGGCGCTTGGCGCAAAGGCCGCCAGCAGTGAGGCGCATCCGAAGATGATTAGGCCTGCAATGAACATCCGCCGGTGACCGATCTTGTCCCCGAGCGTGCCGGTCCCGAGCAGTAGGCCAGCGATGACGATCGCGTAGATATTGACGATCCATAGCTGTTGCGTGCTGGTCGCGCCAAGGTCTTCGACGAGACTAGGGAGTGCTGTGTACAGAATGGTGTTGTCGAGCGTAATGATGGTGATGCCTACGCCGACGGTGGCCAAAAGCAGCCAGCGTTGGAGGGGACCCGTATTAGCCGACTGCGCGTTCATAGGGGTGACTTTACCAATGCCGATTAGGACTGGAAAATGGGAAAATAGGGCATGAAAAAAAGGGAGTGTATACGCGTAAAACGTACACACTCCCTTAATCTT
>NZ_JAKMUV010000010.1:0-71256 GCF_027570165.1 Corynebacterium macclintockiae | reverse complement strand
GTGATTTCTCGAGTGCTGCTCGGGTGGGCATGCAAGTGTGCTCTTTGCGTTCTCTTTTCGACATCAAACCCCATTTTCCCTCGTCACGGTGGCGTTGTGCCCAGGAATAGACACTCATCTTTGAGCGCAGCTCGCATTCCACAGCGATGTCAGCTGGCCTCCAGCCAGCGTGGAAGAGCTCAACAGCGCGAAGCTTGACCTCAAACGGGTAGCGAGTCAGTGTTTTTGACTGTTTGCGGGGTCGACCAGGTTTGGCGGGTTCACGCAACCATTTGTACAGCGTCCATCGCCCTGGATAGCCAAGTTCACGGACGGTCTTGGTCACCGATTGAGTGCGCTTGTAAACCTGCAGAGCTATGCGTCGCTGCTCCTTGGTGTATGAGCGGTTCATGATGGAATCCTCCAAGATTCCGTCCGCATCCCCTTTTGCTACTTAACCCTGTGTGGCCTAGCTGTGGTGGTTAAAGAAAAACCGGACTAGCACGCGGAAAGCGTGCCAGCCCGGTGAAGCCTAGATGCTCTTAGTGAGGCAGAACGTGCTGCAGCTGAGCGGAGTACTTCTTGTAGGTGTGGTTCCAGGAAGACTTGTTGGCTTTGTAGAAGTCGGTGACTTCCTTCGGAACGGAGAAGCCCAGGGACTCGATGCGCTTGACCAGTGCGTCGTAGAACTTGTCGATGGCCAGAGCGTTGGAGTTGCGGGACAGGTCGCGGACTGCCTGGTTAACAACCGGAGCCGGTGCGACCGGCTTTGCCTTCGGCTTTGCCTTCGGCTTAGCCTTTGGCTTAGCAGCGGCGTTGCGCGGGGTCGGCTTGGAGTTCAGACCCAGCTTGGCGGAGCAAGCCGGCCATGCACCCCAACCCTGGCCAGCCAGAACGCGCTCTGCAACGGCGATCTGCTGGGAGCGGGTTGCCTGGTATGCGTACGGTGCGTACTGCTTACCGCCGTAGGCAGCCCAGGTGGACGGGCTGAACTGCAGGCCACCGTGGAAACCGTTGCCGGTGTTGATGGACCAGTTGCCGCCAGCCTCACACTGAGCCAGGCGATCCCAGTCGGAATCCGGGGCTGCGGAAGCGGTCGGTGCCAGCAGGGCGGAGGTCGCTGCAACAGCAACGCCTGCTACGGACAGGCGGGCTGCGGTGGAGAAAGAGCTGGTCTTTGCGTGACGTGCCATGTTCGCTGAGTTTCCCTTCGGGCGCCAGGTGTTTGTGTATTGACGCCTTTTGTTTCGTTATCTCTTGAAAAACAAGAACTTTATTCGGTTCTGACGTCGAGCAGTTTGCTCGTTCGCCTTTTGGTCATGGGTTACCGTACTGGTTTGTCACGGTTGTGTCACGTTTTTGACAAGATCCGTATCTTAGCTTCCGTTAAGGCGATGGATAAGAACTTATTCTGACCTGGCGTTTACTCTATTGAAACCATTTTGTTATCGTTCCGTTATGTGATGAACGTCACAAATTGGGCGTAACTGGTGGGGTTGCTGAGATTTGCTCTACCTCGGTATTCTCGCTAATCTAGGTCATTCTATTGCCGGAGCGCAGGCACAGTATTTTCTCTATCTTTTCTGCGCTCCCCGTGAAGTAATAAAGGAACAGGGTGATCCCATGCCAACCGGAAAAGTGAAGTGGTACGACGCAGACCGCGGCTACGGCTTCGTCAGCAACCCAGGGGACGAGGACGTCTACGTCGGTTCCCAGGTGCTGCCCGAGGGCGTCACCGAACTGGTCAAGGGCCAGCGCATCGAGTATGAGTTCATTGCCGGCCGCCGTGGCCCGCAGGTGCACACCATGACTGTGCTGGACAACGGCCCCCGCCGTGCACAGCACAAGTACGATGCAGAGCAACTACAGCAGATGGTGCAGGATACGATCACTTTGCTGGATGCCAGCGTACTGCCCGTTCTGCAGTCCGGTCGCCGCCCGGAACGTAAGGAAGCGCGCCAGGTGGCGGAGATTCTGCGCACGATCGCGCGGGAGCTCGACAGCTAACCCCCTAAAAACAGAACTCCAAACCCCCTACCGCAGCCACCTACTGGGCGATTTCGATCGACCAGATGGTTGCGTAGGGGGTTTGTTCGTCGTTGTCATCTAGCCCGACCAGCATGGAGTGCAGCTCCACGACTCGCAGTAGCGGCGTGCTGCCGTCCTTCGCCTTCACGCTTGCCTCGGTCTTCAGGGTGACCTCTTGGCGTTCGTTGCCCTTGTAGTAGTTGTCCTGGTTAGCGCCCGGATCATTGAAGATCTGCAGCATGGACCAATCATGGTCGTACACATCCTCCGGCAGCTTGAGGGTGACCTCCTTCGCATCGCCCATTTCTAGCTTGTAGGGCTCGCTGGGGCGGCAGTCCGGATCATCCAGCTGGCAGGCGGAATACGGGGCGATCTCTACCTCCTTGCCGTCAACGACAGCAATGATTCGCTGGTCCTTAGGCAGGGTCTCGATCTTCCCGTCCTGCCAGCGGTTGTACAGAAGTACGCCGCCGATCACCACGACAACGAGGGCCACGATGGCGCCCATGGTCAGCAATTGCTTGCGCTGCGCACGCTGGCGTTGTTGCTTCTTGGACAGCTTCGGTGCAGGCTTCCCGGTCCCCTTTTCGGTGACCTTCTTAGTGGCCTTGCTGTTAGCCTTTTCGGAAGTGTTCGTGCTGGATTCTTCTTGGTCGCTCACGGTTTTCGATCCTAATTCACTGCGTGGACAAGCCCTAACCAGTTCTGCGAACGCTTCTTAGGCCTGCGGTTCCTTGAAGCGCACCTCGTACATTTCGTCCCACAGCTTGCCCGTCAGATAGAAGCGGTGATCTTCCGGGGTGCTATTCGGAACCACTGCGATGCCGTTGAGGACATCCGCGCCGTCGCGCTTGGCGGCGGGGAACAGGCCGGAGGTGTCAACGACGTGGGTGACCTTGCCGTCCTCCGGGTCGATCTCCAGGATCGTGTTGGTCTGCCAGACGTTCGCCCACACCTTGCCATCCTCAGTGCATTCCAGCTCGTTGAGTTGGTCGGTGCCGGGCACGTCGACGGAGCCGGTCTTGTCGAAAGTCTCGGGGTCGCGGAACGTCAGCGTGCCCGATCCATCGCTCATTACAAGTCGATCCTGTTGGGAGCACAGCCCCCACCCCTCGGTCTCGTAGTCGGCCCGGCCGGTTTCCTCCAACGTGCGCGCATCACGCTTGATTGCCGTGTGTTCCTGCCATGTCAGCTGCCACACCGTATCGCCGTGGATGGCTACGCCCTCGCCGAAGAAGTTGTCGCTGAGCTTTTGCTCGCTGCCTTTCTGCCCTTCCAGGTCGGTGTAGTAGATCCGGGATTCGCCACGCAGCCCGGTCCCAACCAGCAGTCGCCCATCCTCGGCGGTTTCCAGCCCCTGCGTAAACGCTGACTTATCCCACGGATGCACCTTCTCTACCGTCGCTTCGAGCAGCGGGGCATTGCCGTACTGCTCGGAGGTGTCTCCTTGTTTAATTGGGGACGCCCCGTCGTCCGAACCGCACGCCGATAACGCACACGCTAAGGCTGCAGCTCCTACAGCTGCGACGACCTGGGTCGACACACGCCCTTTCTGGGATCGGTGGAGGGATGCGTGAGGGTGGCGTCGATAAGAGAACATGCAACCATCATGCACCACAGCGAGGGGACGGCAGGCATAATGGTTCAGGTGAGTAAGAAGATTAAGGCAGATCCGATACTTTTTTCTGCGCAGGCGAAGGACATGGCCCGCGCCGCGGTGGAAGAGGTCGGCGACGACGAGGTGGGGGAGTTCCTCGGCATCGCGACGCAGGATGAGGGGGTAGGGGTCTACCGCTTCGGCAGCCGCGTCCCCGGCTATCGGGGCTGGGAGTGGGTCGTGGTGCTGGTGACAGTGCCGGGCAGTGGGGTTCTCACGATCAATGAGGTGAGTTTGCAGGCAGGGGAGCAGGCCTCCCTGGCGCCGGAGTGGGTGCCTTACGAGGACCGGGTGCAGCCCGGCGACCTCGGCCCCGGCGATACGCTGCCGCCGCGCCGCGACGACGAGCGGCTGATCGCCTGGGCGCAGCTGCAGGACGGCGATGGCTTCCTGCGCAACCCGCGGGCCGGAAACACCCTGTCCCACGTGGGGCTGAAGCAGGCCCAGCGCAGATGGCGCGAAGGCGACTATGGGCCGAGGTCCGAATTTGCCAAAAAGGCGGAGCTGCAGTGCGAGACCTGCGCGTTCTACCTGCCCGTCGACGATGTAGACAACCGCATCGGCATATGCACCAACGAATACTCCGCCGATGGCCGTGTGGTGCAGGAAGATTATGGCTGCGGTGCGCACTCAGCGACTGTAGAGGAATCCATCGGCGAGGAGCTGGGCGAAGGCACCAGCAACTACGGCGTGTATGTCGACGGTGGGCTATCGCGCTTCGAGTAACCCCTTGATGGCCTTCGAGTAGCCCTTAATAGTTGCAAAAATACCCTGCGTAGTGGTTACTTATTACTTGTCGTTTCATATTGTGGTGACTGCCTACAGTTCTGGGATTGGGGCAGTACCCACGAACTACTCGTACAGGTAGGGGAGAATCCCGCATGTCAGATGCACAGGCCGCGAAGGCCGAGAAGAAGGTGGATAAGAAATCCACAAACGAGGATCGCGGCTTCCTAGACCGCTACTTCCAGATCTCGGAGCGTAACTCCACGGTGGGCACCGAGATCCGTGGCGGTGTGGTCACGTTTTTCGCGATGGCCTACATCATCATCCTAAACCCGCTGATCCTGGGCACTAGCGCGGACATTAACGGCGATGAGCTGGGTACGGCTCGCGTGGCTGCCGTTACCGCTCTGGCCGCTGGTGTGATGACCATTGCCTTTGGCGTGATTGCCCGCTACCCCTTCGGCATCGCCGCTGGCTTGGGCATTAATACCCTGGTGGCGGTTACTTTCGTCGGCACCGAAGGGCTTTCGTGGCCCGAGGCGATGGGCCTGGTGGTGATCGACGGTATTCTCATCGTGCTGCTGGCGATCTCCGGCTTCCGCGAGGCTGTATTCAACTCCATTCCCGACTCCTTGAAGGCCGCCATCGGCGTGGGTATCGGCCTGTTTATCGCCCTGATTGGTCTGGTGGATTCCGGTTTTGTTCGCCGTATTCCCGATGCTGCGGGCACGACCGTGCCGGTTGGCCTGGGTATTAATGGTTCGATTGCTTCCTGGCCCACGTTGGTATTCATCCTCGGCCTGCTCATCTGCGGCACCCTGGTGGTGCGCCAGGTTCGCGGTGGCCTGTTCATCGGCATCGTCGCCAACACGATCATCGCCATGATCGTGGAGGCCTTCACGCACTCCGGCCCGTCTTTCGTTAACGGCGAGCCCAACCCGAAGGGCTGGAACCTGGCCGTCCCGCAGGGGCCGGATTCCCTAGGTGGAATCCCCGACCTTTCCCTGGTCGGTGCCGTGGATCTGTTCGGTGCGTTCACTCGCGTGGGAGTGCTGGCAGCCTGCATGCTGATCTTCACCCTGGTGCTGGCTAACTTCTTCGACGCGATGGGCACCATGACGGCTCTGGGTAAGCAGGCCAAGCTGGCGGACGAGGACGGTCGCCTGCCGAACCTGCGCACTGCGCTGATCGTCGAGGGTGGCGGTGCGGTCGTCGGTGGCGCCGTTTCCGGTTCCTCGAACACCGTGTACGTCGACTCGGCCGCTGGCATCGGCGATGGCGCCCGTACTGGTCTGGCCAATGTGGTCACCGGTCTGCTGTTCATCCTGGCGATGTTCTTCACCCCGCTGTACGAGGTCGTGCCGATCGAGGCCGCCGCCCCGGTTCTGGTGATCGTCGGTGCGATGATGATGGCGCAGGTCAAGGACATTGACTTCTCCCGCTTCGACATTGCCCTCCCGGCTTTCCTGACCATCGTGGTCATGCCGTTTACCTACTCCATCGCCAACGGCATCGGCGTGGGCTTCATCACCTACGTCGCCATGGCTGTGGTGGGTGGCCGCGCGAAGAAGGTCCACCCGCTGCTGTATCTGGTGGCCGTGATGTTCGTGGTTTATTTTGCCGCCGATCCAGTGATGGACGTTCTGCGGGGCTAGCCTGTGGCTGATTTTTCGCCTATCCGCATCGATGATCCGCGCGACCCGCGTCTGGATGACTTTCGGAACCTCAACGCGTCCGACAAGAAGTCCGGCGAGCAGCTGATCATCGCGGAGGGCACTTTGGTCGTCCCGCGCCTGCTGGCCAGCCCGTATCCGACCCGGGCGGTCGTAGGGTTCCCGGGGAAGCTGCGGGCGATTGAGGAGAGCTTGTCTAGCTCTTTTTCGGGGGATGACGCCCCGTTCTCCGTATTCGAGGTCTCCCGTGAGGTCTTGAAGGAGGTAGCGGGCTTCGATATGCATAGGGGCTTGGTGGCCTCGGCGGATCGCCTGCCGGAGAGTGAGGAGCTTTCCGTGGAAGCGCTGTTGGACCAGCTGGAGGCGACCGAAGGCACCGAGGTCACCGAGGTCACTGAGTGCACCGAGGGGGCCAGCGGCGTGATTGCCGTGCTGGAGGGCGTGGGGGACCACGAAAACATCGGCTCGATCTTCCGCAATGCAGCAGGCCTGGGGGTGGATGCGGTGCTGTTCGGTGCGGCTACTGCCGACCCTCTGTACCGCCGTAGCGTGCGCGTGTCGATGGGGCACGTGTTGCGCCTGCCGTGGGCTAGATTCCCCGGCACGACTACGACGTGGCAGAGGGATCTGCAGCTGTTGCAGAGTCGTGGCTATGAGGTGGTGGCGCTGACCCCGTCGGGGAACACGACGCTGCGCGAGGCAACCGAGGCTGCCCGGGAGCGGGGCAAGAAGGTTGCGGTGATGGTGGGAGCGGAAGGTCCCGGCTTAACCGAGCATGCCATGCGGGCCGCGGATGTGCGGGCCGTGATCCCGATGGCTCGCGGCACCGATTCTTTGAATGTTGCGACGGCGGCGGCGATCGCCTTTTACGAGGCCGTGCGCTAATGGAGTTGGCTAGGGGGCTAGCGGGGGTTGACTTGCGGGGCCAGCTGAGTCTTAGTTGCCACGGCTGCGGCGACGAACCTCGTCGCCGATCTTCTTGGACGCCCCGCGCAGCCCCTTGATGGTGGCGCTGAACCCTTTGCGGGCACCACTGCTCAGGGAGTTCAGGACGTTCTTCGCGACCTCTGCAGAACTCGGCTCGCTGGCACCGGAGGGGGCTGCGTAATCGTCGTAGCCTTGCTCCTCGTCGTAGACAGACACCTTGTCCTCCGGCTGGCTTGGCCCGTGCGTGAGGCCGTCGTATTCGGAGGACTTGGCCTCCGGACGACCGTCGACGGCGAAGGCCGCCACGGGCAGGGCAGGGGCGGATTCTGTCAGGGAGAACCCTAGCCAGGATTCGATGGCAGCGGTGGCCAGTTCCGCGGGGATGAAGGGCAGCTGAATGCCGTGGGCCTCTGTGGTGCCGGCCCAGAAGTCGGCTTCGAACTCGCAAGGCAGGCCAGTATCTTCAAACACCGTCTCCTGAGTCGCGCAGAAGGAACGTTTGAGCGTGCCCCCGGCCCAGTGGGCGAAGCCGCCGAAAGTCTCGTTGACCTCCGTGGACGCAGGATCCCCACCATCACCTGGTTTCGTGGATGCCGCGGTCTCCGGGTCTGCCACCACGCAGGAGGCATAGACATCGGCCGCGTTGACTAGCGTGCGGTAGCGCTCCGGAAGCTCGGAGAGCTTGCGCAGATCCGGGATGACGGTCTGTACTACGGAGAGCCCCGGGTAGCCGCCGATGTAGAACTCGTCTACGCCCGGCGTTGCGCTACGGGTCATGTCGAAGTCGCCGATGTGAGTCAGCGGCCAGGCGGGATTCAGCTGCGCCAGGTACTTGCGGGCAAAACCGCGGTCGACCTTATGTTCCTGATGCACGACCGTGCTTGGGTTGGCCGCATTCACAAACCATAAGGTCACCAGGGTCACAGCAGTGGCTCCTTCTAACGCCTAATTCTTCTTCTTGGGGTTGGTGCGCACCCCGAGGAGCACGTCCTCCCAATGCGGGGTGACGGCCTTGCGCTTGCGCTTCGGCTTGGCCGACTTTGCGTCCGGGTGCATAAGGAATTCATTATCCGCACGATCCCCCTGATCCGCAGGGGAAGCGCCTGCAACGGGGGTGTTCTCCTCCGGGGAAGGTGCACCCTCCGGCGCTGCGTTCTCCGGATCCATAGGGGCATCCCGCCAACCCTGCGCGCCCGGGCCCTGGGTGGGGTGGAGTAGTGGGGTGACCGGCGAAACGCTGCGCACCGGTTGCCCATAGCGCGGGTTCACCAGGTCGCCCGCGATGCTGTTGTGTGGGTGCGCCAGTGGCTTATCCGATCCGCGCAGCTCCACGATGAACTCTGCGGTGTGGGTTGCCGTCCGTCCCGCCGAGTCCTTTTCCCAGGCCACAGTGACGATCCACTGCTTAGTGGCGTTCTGGTAGGCATCCCATTCGGCGTCCGATAGCGACTCGCCGTGGGCAGCCAGTGCGGTTGCCAGAACCTCCCACAGCGGCTGATTCGATACGCCGTCGGCATTCACCGGAAGTGCCGCGTGAGCCAACTCTGCAATGCGGGCACGCTCCTGCAGGATCGGCCAGGCATAGGGCTCGATGCGCGCCTCGTCCGTGTCGGCCTCGTCTGCCAGCTCGGCAACGGTCGCACCCTGGCGGATACGATCCTGGATCATCCGGGGAGACATCGCGATCTTCGTGCGGTGTGGCCGCGCATTCGGGCGGTCCTTGTCGCGACCCTGGAATAGCGACGCCACCTCGCCCTCCGTGCGCTCCTCGGCTTCATCGCCAGCATTGGAGCTGGCAGCGTCGGCGTCGCTAGTGGTGGCGCTGTCGGAGGAAGTGCTGCCAGCAGTGCTGCTGTCAGCGGACGTGCTGTCAGCGTCGGTGGAGTTAGCAGCGGGTGAAGAATCCTCCCCGCCCGCCGAGGCAGGCGCATCGGCCGTGTTCACATCGTTGTTTCGGACCGTGGGGGCGTCACTAAGAAAAGAGCGAAGCTCGTCCGTGACGGGCAGGAAGTACTCTGCGATAGGGCCACCGACGGCGGGATCCACGGCGCGCAGCACGAGCGACGAGGCATCGCTATCGGCGACGACAAATTTCAGCTCTTGCAACTTGGCCTCCTGACGGGTGACGTGGCGGGTGATGCGCTAAAAAGCTACGGCGAATGACGGCCGTGTTATTAACATCACCCTCCAACCATAGCCAAAAGCGGAATTACTTTGCTGCGTGGCCGCCGTCGAGGATGAAGTCGATGGCGCCGGTCAGCTTCTTGAGGTCCTCCGGGTCGATGGCCGGGAACATGCCGATACGCAGCTGGTTACGGCCCAGCTTGCGGTAAGGCTCCGTATCCAGAATGCCGTTGGCGCGCAGGATCTTGGCGACCTTAGCGGCATCGATGTTGTCGTCGAAATCGATGGTGCCGACGACGAGGGAGCGGGAATCCGCATCCTCGACGAACGGGGTGGCCTCCGCGCGGGAATCAGCCCAGCTGTACAGAGCCTGGGAGGAGTCGCTGGTGCGGGCGACCATGCCGTCCAGACCACCGTTGGCGTTCATCCACTTCACCTGGTCATCCAGCATCAGCAGGGTGCCGACGGCCGGGGTGTTGTATGTCTGGTTCTTGCGGGAGTTATCCACGGCGGTCTTCAGATCCAAGAAGGCCGGGATGTAGCGATCGGACGCGGCGATCTCCTCGACACGCTCCAGGGCAGCGGGGGAGAAAGCAGCCAGCCACAGGCCACCATCGGAAGCGAAGCACTTCTGCGGGCTGAAGTAGTACACGTCAGCTTCGTTCATGTCGACGGGCAGTCCGCCGGCACCGGAGGTTGCGTCGATGGCGACGAGAGTGTCGTCCGAAGCGGCCTTGGGGCGGGTAACCGGAACCATTGCGCCGGTGGAGGTCTCGTTGTGCGCCCAGCCGATCAGGTCAGCATCGGTGCCATCCAACTGGCTCGGTGCCGGGGCGGTGCCCGGATCGCCGGCGACGACCTGCGGCTCGTCCAGCCACGGGGCCTTCTTGGAAACGCTTGCGAACTTAGAGGAGAACTCGCCGTAGGTAAGGTGCGCGGACTTGTTGCGGATCAGGCCGAAGGAGGCGGCATCCCAGAACGCGGTAGCGCCACCCAGGGAGAGCACGATCTCGTAACCCTCCGGCAGGCTGAACAGTTCGGAGAGACCTTCGCGCACAGAACCGACGACGTCCTTCACACCAGCTTGGCGGTGGGAGGTGCCCATGATGGCGGCGTTGTCCTGGATAGCCTGCAGCTGCGCGGGGCGCACCTTAGACGGGCCACAGCCGAAGCGGCCGTCGGCGGGGATGAACTCCGCGGGGATGGTGGGCAGAGTGTTCTGGTCGTTGGCAGGTGCGTTCATCTTTACCTCAGTTACCTTCAGTTGCCTTTGGTTAGTATCTGATTTCTTAGGGTAGACGGTCGGAATGGAGTGATGTCCAAAAAGTGCCAAAAATATAAGAACCGCTGCGGAAACCGCACTGAACGGTGGGGAGAGTTACCCCCGGTGGCGGCAGTTATTCTGTCACCTGCATCACACAGGCGTTAGAGTGTGCTGTATCCCCCCGCGGGCTTTACTGTGCTAGTAACGCCATACGGGGAAGCTCCAAAGCGGCTACAATTTACAAGTGAAACCGTGAATCTGTGTTCCGCTCCAACGGCGTCGGCGCGACTTTTACCAAAGTAAACGCTAAGAATCGCTGCGGGCAGGCACGTGAACATTTCAGAAAGGGATGTCAATGGCTACTGATAATCAGGACAAGGCCGTTCTCCACTACCCAGGTGGAGAGTACGAAATGGACATTGTCCGTGCCACCGAAGGCAACGACGGTGTGGCACTGGGCAAGATGCTGGCAGAGACCGGCTTGACCACCCTGGATCCCGGCTACGTGAACACCGGTTCCACCAAGTCCGCCATCACCTACATCGACGGTGCTAACGGCATCCTGCGTTATCGCGGTTACGACATCGCCGACCTGGCTAACAACGCAACTTTTAACGAGGTTTCCTACCTGCTGATCAACGGCGAGCTGCCGAACGAGGAGCAGGCGGAGGAGTTCAACAGCAACATCCGCAAGCACACCCTGCTGGACGAGGACTTCAAGGCGCAGTTCCGCGTGTTCCCGCGTGATGCTCACCCGATGAGCGTTCTGGCTTCCTCCCTGAACATTCTGTCCACCTACTACCAGGACTCCCTGAACCCGCTGGATCCGGAGCACCAGAAGCTGAACACCTACCGCCTGATGGCGAAGGTACCGATGCTGGCTGCGTACGCTTACCGCGCCTCCAAGGGCAAGCCGTACATGTACCCGGATAACTCCATGAACGCGCGCCAGAACTTCCTGCGCCAGATGTTCGGTTACCCGACCGAGCCTTTCGAGGACGATCCGGTGGTCACCAAGGCCCTGGACAAACTGCTGATCCTGCACGCTGACCACGAGCAGAACTGCTCCACCTCCACCGTCCGTATGGTTGGTTCTTCCCAGGCCAACATGTTCGTCTCCATCGCTGCGGGCATCAACGCCCTGTCCGGCCCGCTGCACGGCGGCGCTAACCAGGCTGTTCTGGAGATGCTGGAGGAGATCCACGCTAACGGCGGCGACGCTACCGACTTCATGAACCGCGTGAAGAACAAGGAGCCGGGTGTGAAGCTGATGGGCTTCGGCCACCGCGTGTACAAGAACTACGATCCGCGCGCGGCCATCGTCAAGGAGTCCGCACACGAGATCCTGAACCACCTGGGTGGCGACCACCTGCTGGATCTGGCTATGAAGCTGGAAGAGATCGCGCTGGCTGATGATTACTTCATCTCCCGCAAGCTCTACCCGAACGTTGACTTCTACACCGGCCTGATCTACCGCGCCATGGGCTTCCCGACGGACTTCTTCACCGTCCTGTTCGCCATGGGTCGCCTGCCGGGCTGGATCGCACACTACCTGGAGCAAGTCAACGACCCGACCGCGAAGATCAACCGTCCGCGTCAGATCTACACTGGCCAGGGTGCTCGTAAGCTCTAAACCCTGTGTGGTGACGCCCCCTCGGTGTGGCTGCGCGAAGCGCATGCCCCCAAGGGGGCTTTTCGCGTTTTGCTAGGGTGGAGCCTCGAGAAGCTATCAGTTTTCGAAGGAGACTTCCCATGAGCAAACCGCAGATCGACATCCCGACTGGGGGAGCCCCGCAGGACCTGGTGATTGAGGATTTGGTGGTCGGCGACGGCGCGGAGGCCGTGCCGGGTGGCATGGTTGAGGTGCACTACGTGGGAGTGGACTTCGAGACTGGCGAGGAGTTCGACTCCTCGTGGGATCGCGGCGGGTCCATCGAGTTTCCTTTTTCCGGCCTGATCGAAGGGTGGCAGGAAGGCATCCCGGGCATGCGCGCCGGTGGCCGCCGCAAGCTGATCATTCCCCCGGAGAAGGCTTATGGTCCGGCCGAGCTGGGGCAAGACCTATCTGGACGCACGCTGGTTTACATCATTGATCTGATCAGCGTGAACTAAGGCGCCCCGTCGCCTTTAACTAGGGCGCCTTATCGCCGTGAACTTATTTGGGCGACTAGGCGCCCTTCAGCGCCTTCGCCCAGCTCATTTTCTTGCCATTGTTCAGGATGGAGTTGCGGTAGACGCGGGCTACCAGCAGAATCACCAGAACCGTCGTGATCGCGGCAATCAGGAAGCTCAGCAGCACCTGTGGCAACCCCATCGTGCCCGCGGCCATGTTCATTGGTGCGACCGTCAGACTGAACGGCGGAATCCACCCCAGCACCTGCATGAGCGTGGAGTCCATGTTGCTGATGCCGAACAGCGGAGCGTAGGTCATACCCATGATGAACAGCAGGATCGGAGCCTGAGTGGATTGCAGATCCTCCGTACGAGAGACCATGGAACCCGCTGCGGCATAGAGGCTGCCGAAGAACAGCATGCCAATGCAGAAAGCCAGCAGCATCAGAGCCACAACGGTGTAGTCGAAGTCCACATCTCCCAGTAGACCGGAGAGCGACACAGCGACCGCGCCGATGATCAGCAGCACCGCGGTGCCGAGGAAGCCGAAGATCGTGTTGCCGATGATCTTGCCGGCGAGGAAATCCATTGGGCGGGCGGAGGCCAGGATGATCTCCACTACGCGCGAGGACTTCTCCTCAGTGATGCGCCCGCCGACGTTAGCGGCGAAGAGGATGATGAAGTAAGCCATCAGCATCACGCCCACCAGGGCGGTGACAATCTGCGGCCCGTTGGCCTCCATCGAGTCCTCTTCCTTCAGATCCACCGTCTCCAACTGCGTGGAGGGGGTGGCCTTGGCGAACTCCTCGGGGGATACGCCTACCTTGTGCAGCGCCTCAGACTGCGCGTGCGCATTAATGGCGGCACTAACGGCGCTGAGGATCGCCGGGTCGGGTTCTCCCTCGGTGAGCAGCTCGTAGCCGGAATCCGTTTTCACGAGCGCTGCTGACAGGTCGCCGTCGGTCACCTTGGAGGACGCTGCGTCGCGAGAATCCACAGTTTCGGCCTCTACGCCACTGGAACTGTCCGACCCCTTTGAGGTGCCGTTAGCGGAGGCGGAGGGGGCGTCCACAAACTCCTTTTCAATCCCTACAAGGCCGAGCTTCGGGGTTTCGTTGCCGTCGTCCTTCTTGGCGAACCATGCGCCAGCGAACACGCCGATGAGCATGACGGCGATGACGACAATCAGGGAGAACATGATCGCCTTGCTGCGGGAGGCCACCTGAATTTCGCGCTTGGCGACGGTGGCGATGGTGTTGGGGGAAGAGTAACTCATGATTCGACGACCTCCTGGAAGAGCTCTGCAAGGTGCGGGATGCGGCGGGAGAACGAGTGGACCGGGCCGACAGCGAGCGCAGCCTGCAGGATTTGCTGATCCAGGTCTGTGGTGTCTGCCTCGAGCAGCACGCCCTCGCCAAAATCCTCGACCAGACGCGTGCCCTGTGGGTACCAGTCGCGAGCCGGGGTGCGTACCTCGTAGACCAGGGGACCGCGGGTGCGCAGCTCGTCAACGGTGCCCTCGGCCTTCATGCGCCCCTTTGAAATGATGCCCACGCGGTCGCATAGGCGCTGCACCAGATCCAGCTGGTGGGAGCTGAACAGCACGGGCACGCCCGCCTTGCAGCGCTCGACCAGCAGGTCGCTCATGACGTTCACGGCCACAGGGTCCAGGCCAGAGAAGGGCTCGTCCAGGATCAGCAGTTCCGGGTCGTGGATTAGCGAGGCCGCCAGCTGGACGCGCTGCTGGTTACCCAGCGAGAGCTCCTCCAGCTTGTCGTCTGCGCGCTCGGCCAGGCCGAGCTGTTCCAGCAGGCTTTCCGCGTTCTGCTTGGCGGCGTTGTCGTTCAGGCCGTGTAGTCGGGCGAAGAAGCGCAGCTGGTCACCGATCTTCTCCTTCGCGTACAGCCCGCGTTCTTCCGGCATGTAGCCGATGCGGCGGCGCAAGTCGTCGTCGATCGGCTTATCGCCCATGAGCACTTCGCCGCTGTCCGCCGCGAGCACGCCCAGTGCGATGCGCATGGTGGTGGACTTGCCTGCGCCATTCGAACCGACGAAGCCATACATTTCGCCTGGCTGAACGTGGAGCGTCATGTCGTGGAGGACCTGATGGTCCCCATAACTCTTATTGAGGTTATTGATATAGAGGGATTCCATTTATTCCTTGAATCTGTTCTTAACGAAAGAAGAGCCTTTCGTATTGTCTCATAAGCCAAAGCATCATGACTGGCCGTCGCTACCCGCACTGTCGCGAGAAACCGGCAAGAGGCGTACAACGGAAAGCATGAGCGAAAACATCAACGCAGTACCGACCCTTGAAATGAACGACGGCAAGACCATCCCGCAGCTGGGCCTGGGCGTGTGGCAGCTCAGCGACGAGGACACCTACACCTCGGTGAGGGCTTCCATCGAGACCGGCTACCGCCACATTGATACCGCCGCGATTTACGGCAACGAAGAGGCCGTGGGGCGCGCCGTGGCCGACGCTGTGAAGGCCGGCGACGTGCAGCGCGAGGAGCTGTTTGTTACGACCAAGCTGTGGAACGCCGACCAGGCCCGCGGCAAGGAAGCCTTCGCGGAGTCCCAGAAAAAGCTAGGGATGGATTACGTCGACCTGTACCTGCTGCACTGGCCGTGCCCGAAGGCCGATAAGTTCGTGCAGGCCTACGACACGATGGCGGAGATCCAGCAGTCCGGCGGCGCTACCAGCATCGGCGTGTGCAACTTCTACCCTGAGGCACTGGATGCGCTGAAGCAGGCAGGCCACATTCCGGCGGTGAACCAGATCGAGGTTCACCCAGGCTTTAGCCAGGCTGAGCAGCGCGCGGATAACCGCGACCGCGGCATCGTTACCCAGGCATGGTCGCCGCTGGGGCAGGGGCAGAACCTAACCGACCCGACGATCGCGAAGATCGCCGCCGAACACGGCGTAAGCGTGGCACAGGCCATTATCCGCTGGCACATCCAGCGCGGGGATGTGGTGATCCCGCGTTCCTCCAAGGTGGAGCGCGTGCGCCAGAACTTCGACGTCTTCGGCTTCGAGCTGTCCGCCGACGAGGTCGCCGCCATTGAGGCTCTGGACGTGGAGGACGGCCGCATCGGCGGCGATCCACACACCTTCCACGCTGGACTGGAGGGCTAGTCAGCCAGCAGGCCAGTTACGGCGAAACACCAGCGCACGGCGCCGCCCCTGCGGTACATTGCTAGCCATGAGCGCAGGGCACGTCATCACCCATATCGAGGCCACCGGGTCAGCCGAAGGCGAAGCGGCTGAGGCCACCGCCCCACAGGTCGGCGTGATCACGCTGAACCGCCCGGAGAAGCGCAACGCCCTTAACGCCGCCATCGCCACCGCCGTGGCCGAGGCCGTCCGCACCCACACTGCAGCTGGGGTGCGCGCCATTCTGATCCGCGGCGAAGGACCCGTCTTCTGCGCCGGTGCCGACCTTTCCGGTGGCGTGTACGCCGATGATTTCTGGTCCGCCATGGAGGACATGCTCTCGGCCATCCAGACCACCCCGGTGCCCGTCATCGCCGACATCCACGGCCCGGCGGTGGGTGCGGGCTGTCAGATTGCCCTGGCCTGTGACCTGCGCGTTTTTGCCGACAAGGGCGCCTGCTGGGTGCCTGTCGCCGAGCACGGCTTCGCCCTGGATCTGTGGACCCACGCCCGCGCCCGCGAGCTGATGGGCGGCGCGCTGGCCCGCAACGTGTTCTTGGCAGGCGCCCGGGTAAGCGCCGACCAGGCAAGGGCGACGGGTTTTTCTGTTGTTCTTGATGACGCCACCCCCAACGCCACCGCCTTTGCACATCGGGTGGCGCGCCAGGCTCCGCTGTCCATGGAGCATTCGAAGCGCGTTTTTAACAGCCCCGACATGCACGCGGATGCGGAGCTGCAGCAGATGATGGTGGACGTATGGGCCAGCGAGGACGTGCAGGAGGCGCGCCGGGCGCGCGCCGAGCATCGCCCGCCGCAGTTCAGGGGGCGCTAGACCCCGGCTCCGCTAGTCGCGCCCTTCCACAGACCAGGTGTGCACCGGCTGGCCGCTGGTCTGGTGGGCGATGTAGCGCTGCATCATGGTGGCCAGCGCCTCGGCTCGCTCGGCGGAATCCGGCTCGCTGTTCGGAGCTAGCCGGTTGACGGTATCCAGCTGCCACGTCGCGCCATTCTGTCCGCTGCGGGCGCGGCCTTCGATGATTCCCAGGTAGGTCTCGATCAGTTCGGAATCCACGTCCAGCAGCTCCAGTCCCTCGCGGGCCTGTTCGAGCAGATGCTCGGTAATCAGCTGGCGGACCGGAACAGTCCCCACACGCGGCCAGCGCATGCTGGCGCGCAGCCCTTCGCGGGCGCCGGCGAGGAAGTTACTGTGGGCGTCCTCAAAAGAAAGGCGTGACCACACGGGTCGATTCTGCGTGCCCAAGAACTTGACCAGCCCGTAGTAGAAGGCAGCGTCCGCGACGATATCGGCGGTGGTCGGCCCGGCGGGCAGCAGGCGGTTCTCCACGCGGATGTGAGAGCGCTCCAGGTTCGGGTCGTAGATCGGGCGGTTCCAGCGCCAGATCGTGCCGTTGTGCAGGTTCATGTAGTGCAGGCCTGGGCTGTCGCCGGACATGATGGGCGTGCCGGCTTCCAGGCGATCTTCGGGTAGGAGAGGGGAGAAGTAGCGGCCGTTTTCCTCAAAGAGGTCGAATACGCTGGTGATCCATCGTTCGCCGAACCATACGCGCGGGCGCACGCCCTGGTTGACGAGCTCCGCAGTGCGCGTGTCGATGGCTTGCTGGAAGACGGGGATGCGCGATTCGTGCCACAGCTTGTGGCCGACAAACAGAGGGGAGTTGGCGCTGAGCGCCGCCTGCACACCCGCGATGGCTTGGGAGGCGTTCCAGGCGTTGGCGAAGAGGTTCGGCGCGACCTGTAGGTGCAGCTGCATGGAGGTGCAGGCCGATTCCGGGGCAATGTCCTCGAAGTCGTGGCGGTAGGTATCGACGGTGCCGAGAACGCGGCCGGGGAGCGCACCTTCGAGTTCGATGCGGACGAGCTCGCCGCGGGATTCCAGGATGGCGTTGTTCAGTGCCTTGTAGCGGTTTTCGTTGGTGATCCAGGCGGGGTCGCTGAGGAACTCGGTGGTCAGGGTGGGGAGCGTGCCGATCATCACGGCGTGGGAGCCGAGCTGCTTGGCGGCCTTCTGCACCGCACGCAGGCGCTCGTCGAGGCCTTCCTGCAGTTGCTCGAGCCCGCGGCCGGTGATGGCCAGCGGGGGATGGTTCATCTCTACGTTGTACGAGCCGATCTCGGATTGGTATTCGCCCGGGTGGGTTTCCTCCAGCTTTTCCAGCACGCCTTCGTTGCAGCGTTTGGGCTGCATGTCGTCGCCGACGAGGTTCATCTCTAGCTCCAGGCCGATGGTGCCCTGGTTGATGAACTCTGCGTCCTGCAGGTGCTTGTCGAAGACCTCCAGCTCGGCGTTGAGGCGCTCGCGGAAGCGGGTGCGTTGTTTCGGTGTGTAGGTATCTTTAGATACTGCTTCGCCCATGCTTATGAATCGTAGCCTCGCTGCGGGTGCAGCGCCGGCGATTTTGGTGCTGACGCCTCTAGTGTCAATGAGCTGAAGGTCTGGTTAACGGGGAGTGCAGGTGGGCTTGTAAGATGTACTTCGCACGGTCGGCAGTCGGCAGATAATTGCTGGTAGCCGTTGGATCGTGCGATTGCCCTAGTAGCTCAGTGGATAGAGCACGGCTCTCCTAAAGCCGGTGTCGGAGGTTCGATTCCTCTCTGGGGCACGCTGGAAGTCTCGAGACATCGTTCCGGTCGGTGTCTCGAGATTTTTGTTTTTGGTTGCCCCGACTGGGGTTGAGTTCGTTGTCTTTCTTGTTGTAGTAGATCTTTTCTTCGGTAAGTGTGTAGGCAGCGATTTGTGCTCCGATGGCGGTTATTTTGATGTCGACGTGGTTGTCGATGCAGACACCATGGTGATTGGTTCCCCCGCCCCATCGGCGGCCGATGTAGAGGCGGCGTAGTTTACTGCCCCATCGCAGGGTTGTCTTGCCGTTGGTGCCTACTTTGTCGGTGCGTAGTCGGTAGTCGTGCTCTGGTTTGATGTCCGCTTATCTGCATTCACCCCCATTAAGGGTGAATCTTCAGATCAAAACTAGAAGTAGTTTATAAAGAGTGTTATCTGTATTAGGTAAGCCTTACCTTTCCTGATGTTCATGAATCGAGGTTTACTATGGCCCAACAGTCCTCTACGCCCGCACGGAGTACAAGCTCATCCAGTGGGTCGACGGCACGTTTAAACACCAGAGATCTCATCAACGCTGGCATCTTTGCTGCACTTTACTTTGTAATCACCTTTATAAGCGGAATGATTGGATTCGCAGGACCACAATTCATGTTTATTGGATGGTTTATCGCGGCAATCGCAAACGGAATCGTGCTAGCGCTTTATGCCGTCCGCACGTCCAAAATGGGTGCTTTCACCCTCGTCGGTGGTATTAACGGATTAGCATTCATGCTTACCGGACACTACTTCTGGACCTTGCTGGGAAGCATAATTCTTGGGTTTATCGCGGATTTGATTATTGCAAAAAGCCACCTCAGTATTGCCAAGTCCTTCCCTATTGCCTACGGCGTCTTCTGTGTCTGGATTTCTTTGCCTTTTATTCCGCTAATTCTGGATACGGACTCATACTACGTCGATATCGCAGACCAAATGGGTCAAGAATACGCCGATGCTATGTCGGATATCTTCCAGCCATGGACCATTGGAGTACTGGCCATTTGTGCGCTCATCGTCGGCTTTATCGGAGGAAAGGTCGGAGTTCGCGTCAGCCGCAAACACTTTGAAAGCGCTGGTCTCCTGTGAGCCTGCAAAAACAGGGCTTGCTTCGTCGATCTTCGATCGATCCACGGACCGTGCTGCTTTCTGTTCTAGTAATCAATGCGGTAGCTCTCAGCCACGGCCACCTACCGACACTGCTGATTTCTATCGCCTTCAGCTCCATCGCACTAGCTACAGTAAAGCCACACTATGGTCTTATTTGCCTGTTCGCTTTTGCATTATCCTATCTAGGGTATTGGGGCCTATTACAGCTTCCTGGCTCCACATTTTTCGCTTTTTCAGCGGCAATTTTTTCGTGGCTAAGCCGTTTTGTCATCAGCATGTCCATCGGCGCATTCGGCTTGCTCACTCTCACACCATCCACGTTGACCTCAGCACTGCGGGACCTGCGTTTACCAGGCTGGGCCACCATTCCACCGGCGGTTTTCCTGCGCGTTTTGCCGATAATCGTGGCAGAAGCCAAAGCGATCCGCGATGCCATGGTCCTTCGGGGTCTCCAGCCTGGAGTAAAAAGCTGGATCACACAGCCCACACAATCGTCCGCGATGCTGATCATCCCCCTATTAGGCGCCGTCGTCCGCGCTGGTGATGAGCTCGCTGCCTCTGCTCTTGTCCGCGGATTGGGAGGCCCCACACGCCCAACCACCACCGCCGATCTTTCCTTCAAGCTTGTCGATGCAACTGCACTAGCTGGGTTGGGCCTCATTGTTGCCTCTGTCTGGCTTCCCACGGAGGTCCACTTATGAACGAACGCAGTATCGCAACCAGTGTAAACGCCCACAACGCTTCTTTTACATATTCATTGGGCGCTCGGCCAGGCATTCAAGGTGTATCTGATGTGTCTTTTTCTGTCTCTCCAGGACAGTGTCTACTGATTACCGGTGATTCCGGATCGGGAAAGTCCACGGTACTCAAGTTGATCAACGGACTCATCCCCCATTTCAATCCAGGAGAGCTACTAGGCGCCATCACTATTATAAAGGATGACCAGGCTTTTAACCCTGCGGAAGAACCGCTGTTCCGAGCCATCGAGTTCAGCGCCTCAGTATTCCAAAATCCAAGGACACAATTTTTCACTGAAAGCGTCAATGCAGAATTGGCCTTCGGGCTAGAAAACCTTGGTGTGGATCCCACAGAAATTGAGTCGAGGATTCAATCAGCGGTCGAGCTACTAGGCATTAACGATCTTCGGGGCCGGCGATTCAAAGAATTATCTGGTGGACAGCTACAAACCGTGGCATGCGCATGCGCGCTTGTGTCCCCGGGCAGTCTCGTGCTTCTCGATGAACCCACGTCCAATCTCTCCATGGAAAGCATCGATATTCTTGCACGCGTGCTACACCGCTTGAAGGAATTAGGCACAACGATCATTATCGCTGATCACCGCCTCTTTTTCTTAAAAGATATCGCTGACCAAGTCATTTACTTGACTCAGGGAAAAATAACGCGGAGTTTCCACGCTCAGGAGTTTTATGGCTTAGACGAACCCGAACGCAAACAATTGGGACTACGCAGCTTACACCACGTTCCCCTGCCCGCGAGCGTGCCGGTACCACCCACGCTCGAAAACGCCGATCCCCAGCGGAGCGGACTCGAGTTAAGCAACATCTGTTTTTCTTATGGCACGCATGAGGTGCTAAACATTGACCACGCATTTTTCCCCAGCGGCGAAGTCACTGCCTTAATCGGGCCCAACGGCGCTGGAAAAACCACCCTCGCCAGGATCATTTGTGGTCTTGCTTCTCCCAAACGCGGCGGTAATCTCCGTTTGAACAGCAAACGAGTAGGAGCGGCTGCCCGCAGACGTGCCGCGTACATGGTGATGCAAGATGTTGGCCGCCAATTATTCGCAGCCACCACCGAAGAAGAAGTCACGCTCGGACTGGCAAAGAAGAAGCGGGACCACATCGATGTCAATGAGATTCTCCATCGCCTCGATCTGGCAGGAATGGCCCAACGGCATCCGCAGTCTCTGTCCGGTGGGCAACGGCAACGCTTAGCCATAGCTTCAGCCCAAGCCGAGCAAGCAGAGGTCTACATCTTCGATGAACCTACCTCTGGCGTGGGCTGGCGCCAACTGCAATCCATCTCTGCGCTGCTTCGATCTCTTGCAGCAAGCGGAGCAGTGGTCATCGTCATCACCCATGACCACGAATTCATCCAAGAATCAGTCACCAGAATCATCGATATTACTGACATCAACAAGAATTGAGAAAGAAATGTCTGAAATAAGACAGAGTTCCACAGAATCAACCGGAACCCACGCACCAGAATCACACGGTGCGTCACCGGAAGAAGAGGCTCGCGCAAAACTAAAAGCCGGCCAGGTCGCTCTAAAAAAGCTACTGGCCCCAGTGCAAACAACCATCTACTTCGCACAGTTTCTCGCGCTTATATCCTCGATACTCGCCGTAGCACCCTACGTCGCGTTGGTGGCACTGGGAAATGCTCTAATCGACGGCAATACTGATGACGTCGCGTCCATTGTGAAATGGCTACTTGCTACTTTTTTGGGCCAGCTATTCTTCTATTTCCTTGCCCTTGCGATCACCCACTTCGCTGATGCAAAGCTGGTGGGGATTAACCGGCGCCGAATCATTACCGCTATTGCGAAAGCACCACTCTCGTGGTTTAGCCAGACTAATTCCGGCAAAGTTCGCAAAGCCGTCGAGGACGATACGTTAACTCTGCACACCCTGACAGCCCACGCTCCTGTAGAGAAGGTCGCCGCGATCTTTACGCCCCTCGCGCTTCTGGTTTATGCCTTTATCTTGGATTGGCGCCTTGGTCTTCTTTCTATTGCCACTGTGCCCATTTTCCTAGCAATCCAAGCGTATTCAATGAAAGATATGGGCACAAAAACTGCGGAAATGGATAATTATCTGGGTGAGGTCTCTGCGACTGCGGTGGAGTTCTCCGAAGGTATTTCCGTCATCAAGGCTTTCGGCACCGTTGGCAAAGCCCACGCTCGATATCGCGAAGCTGCCCAAAAATTCGCGGAATTCTATTACGAGTGGGTACGTCCTCTTCTGCGTGTTAGCGCAATCTCAGAGTCTGTGGTGGCGGTTCCTGTCCTCATCCTTATCAATGTAGGAGTCGGTTCCCTGCTGATAGCTGGTGACTATGTAACGGTCGCTGAAGTCATCGCAACAACGTTAATTGCGCTGGTGCTCCCGGGCACGATTCAAACCGTCGGCCAAATGATGTGGTCTTACCAGCTCGCTGGCAATGCGGCGTTGCGCCTTGATGAAGTCATGACAATTTCCCACGTGAAAGAAGGCCAAAAGAGCCTCGATGCCAATAGTCAAGACATGGAGGTGGAGTTCCATAAGGTCAGCTTTAGCTACGCCCCAGACACACCAGTCCTCCAAGACTTTTCTGCGCAACTAAAAGCAGGCACTGTCACGGCATTGATTGGCCCCTCTGGGGCTGGCAAATCCACAGCAGCAACGATGCTGGCGCGTTTCCAGGATCCAGATTCGGGCACAATCACTATCAACCACGTGGATATCCGTGATCTCACTTTCGACAGTTTGTACCGCACTGTGGCTTTCGTCTTACAAGATCCTCACTTACTGCGTATGAGTATTCGGGAAAACATTCGCCTTGCACGCCCAGAAGCCCGCGATGAAGAGATCTGGCAAGCTGCAGAGGCTGCGCACATAGCTGCTGATATTCGCGCTTTACCGGCTGGGCTCGACACCGTTGTTGGTGAGGACATCTCTTTATCCGGTGGACAACAGCAACGCATTTCTATTGCCCGGGCAATTGTTACCAATGCCCCAATCTTGATCCTGGATGAAGCTACTGCGGCAACTGATCCTGACTGTGAAGCAGAAATTCAAGCAGCTCTAGCCACACTCGTCAGAGGCAAGACCGTCTTAGTCATCGCCCACAAGCCGGAGTCCATCCAAGGCGCAGACCAAATAATCTTCCTCAAGCCTATGAAGGATAATTCTCATGTCTAATGCCACTACGCCTGCTAGTTCGCGTCTTCGTGATCCGCTACTCACTCGCAGTGTCAAAAAGCTGCAAGGTCCTGTAGGCCATAAGCTCAATAAAAGGTATGCTCGTCTATCCCTTATCGTGGGCGTGCTTGACGGCCTCGCCGTTCTCACGCTCGTGCCACTTACAAAGGCACTCGATGGGGATACGACGATCGCACCATGGATGTGGACGCTTTTGGCAATTGCGCTCGTAGCTTTTGCGCTACGATTTTTCGCAACCATGGCCTCTTACCACACGGCCTTGGATTTCATCCGAACCGCGCACACGACTGTGGGCGATAAATTAGCAACGCTACCGCTCGGCTGGTTCGTACCGGCTAATACTGGCGGCCTATCTCGCCTCGTTTCAGATCGCTTTATGGTGGCGGCCGAGACCATTGCGCATATTCAAGGAACGGTATACCGCGATAGCGCGGCACTTGTCACCTTGTTAGTAGGAGCGTGTTTCTGGAACCCGAAGCTGGGCTTGGTCCTTCTTATCATCGCACCATTGGCGCTCGTGGTGATGCAGTTGGCTGCATGGATTCGTGAGAAAGCATCGAACCGCACACTGGGGCCGAGTAAAGAGCTCTCCCAGCGCATCGTAGAATTTGCTAACCGTCAACCAGCCCTGCGCGCGGCAGGACAATCACAAGTTTTTGCGCCACTAGAGCAAGCGCTAGAAATCGACCATAAAGCACGATTACGCGAGCTATGGGTATCCACATTAGCTTTGCTACTCAACGGCATAGTAGTGCAGATCTTCATCGTGGCTCTCATTATGGTCTCCGCGGATTTTGCTGTTGAAGGCGCCCTATCGCCACTAGAAACAATTGCGATCATCGGAATCAGCTTGAGGTTTACCCGCACGCTTGAGGAGCTGGGTTCTTCTTTCGTCGGTTTAGATGCCGGCCGTATCGCGCTCGCAGAAACTGAGCTCATCACCGATGCTCCTTCCCTGCCAGAACCCACTACTCCGCGCCCAGGCGATGGTTCGGGAAATGTAGAGCTGCGTAATGTCACGTTTGGATACGGCGATAAACCAGTATTGGTAGATGTCGCTTTCCATGCTCGATCAGGCACCGTTACCGCCATTGTCGGTCCTTCTGGCTCCGGAAAGACCACAATTGCGCGCCTTATTTCGCGATTCTGGGATGTAGATTCCGGGGCGGTGATGGTTGACGGCGTAGATATCCGCGAGCTTGGAACCGAACAGTTAATGTCCAGACTGTCCATGGTCTTTCAGGACGTCTACCTCTTCGACGACTCGTTAATCGCTAATATCCGCGTTGGTCGTCCCGACGCCTCCGATGAGGAAGTCTTCCGCGCAGCTGATCTTTCAGGCGTGACTTCTATTGCCAACCGCCTAGGGTGGCATACTCCAGTTGGTGAAGGCGGGCGGCTTCTATCCGGTGGTGAACGCCAGCGCGTATCTGTAGCTCGCGCGCTTCTCAAACAAGCGCCGATTGTACTCTTTGATGAGGCTACCTCCGCGCTCGATGCAGAAAATGAGGCAAACATTCTTGCTGCGATGGACGAGCTACGGGAGCAATCTACTTTCATTGTCATCGCCCATAAGCTGGATACAATCAAATCTGCTGATCAAATCGTAGTCTTGGATGAACACGGGCAAGTCAGCCAGCTGGGCACGCATTCTGAGCTTTCCGATGTCCCCGGTATCTACCGTCACTTCTGGCAGCAACGCAAAGCAGCACGCGGGTGGAAAATCAATTCGGGACGCGATTAACGCGGGCACCGAGATTGGCGTTGTTTGCGGGGGCACCCTTCTCCCCCCGCAGCACGGAGCACCCTAAGTGCACCGACAAAGCTCAGAGCGAAGAATACGGTAGCGGCTACGAGTGACCACTGCGCGGCGTTGGCTATGCCTACGCTTAAGGCCTACACCACTGCCCCAGGCACACGGTCGTTTGCGTTGCGGAGGCTTGCCTGGAGTCATAGACGGGAATATCCCGCAGCATCGTGCCGGTTAGCTGCGCGGAGGCGAACCCCAGGCTCAAGCCGTACAGGTTCAGCGGCGCGGCGATGACCATAAGCAGGACGAGGATAAGGACGCCGACGGCTTCCAAGCCGAGCCCAATGAGCACGGTGCCAGGTGCCCCGTACCGTGCCGCGACGTCGGGGGTGGCAAAGCCTGTCGGATTCTTCAAAGCGGATGGCACCCTTGATTCAGAGGCGATCGTCAAGAGCATCCGCGAAAGCGCGGCAAAAGCCCAAGAGCAAAAGCCGCGCGAAGCAGGCGAAGAATGAACTGATGCCCTGGACTAGCGTCGCGTCCAAGTGCAGAAGCGGTAGCGCAAGGGCTGCTCGGTATCGACTTCTTGGTCGACCGGGTGGCCCTTTGCCGACTCCTGC
Source organism: Corynebacterium macclintockiae (assembly GCF_027570165.1). Classification (NCBI taxonomy): domain Bacteria; kingdom Bacillati; phylum Actinomycetota; class Actinomycetes; order Mycobacteriales; family Corynebacteriaceae; genus Corynebacterium; species Corynebacterium macclintockiae. The sequence continues at coordinate 45,571 of NZ_JAKMUV010000010.1, read as the reverse complement.
CACTCCTGGGCGTGCTCTTCGAACTCCTCCGTGGGAACCAGAGGCGCGTACACCTGGAAGCGCTCGGGGGCTTCCATGTCGATCTCCGTGATGACGATCCGGTCAGCAACAGGCATGCACTGGGCGTACACCTGTCCGCCACCCAGTACCCATACGGTGGGGGTGCGCTCGTCTTCAGTGCCGTCGGCGCCGTCGGTGCTGGTGCCGTCCTTCAACTCGTTGAGGATCTGCTCCGCGGCATTGGCCAGCGCGCTGGGGATAGAAGGCTCGATGAGGCCACCGGGGGCGTCATAATCATCCTGCCGAGTGATTACATAGTTCGTGCGCCCCGGCAGCGGGCGGAAGCCATCGTCGAGAGCCTCCCAGGAGGTGCGCCCCATGACCACGGGGTAGCCGGTGGTCGCGTTCTTAAAGTGCTTCAGGTCCTCCGGCAGGTACCAGGGCATATCCGCACCATCGCCGATCACACCGGCGGTGGTCTGCGCCCAGATCATGCCGATCTCCACCTGGTCGCGGGAGATACCCTTTGCCTCCAGGGCGTAGCTGACCGCGGCGGCGGTGAGCTCCGGGTAGTCGCCCGGTTCGTAGCCAGTGGGGCGGTGGGGCTTATCGTTCTTACTCATTTACACGGCCACCTTTGCCTTGATCACCGGATGCGGGTCGTAGCCGGTGAACTCGATGTCGGAAAAGTCATAGGAAAACATGTCCGCTGCCTTGTTCAGCTTCAGCTGCGGGTACGGGCGGGCTTCACGGGAAAGCTGCAGCTTAACCTGCTCCACGTGATTGTCGTAGATGTGGCAATCGCCACCGGTCCAGATGAACTCGCCGACTTCCAGGCCCGCCTGCTGGGCGAACATGTGGGTCAACAGAGAGTAGCTGGCGATGTTGAACGGCACGCCCAGGAACATGTCCGCGCTGCGCTGGTATAGCTGGCAGCTGAGCTTGCCATCGGCCACATAAAGCTGGAACAAAAGGTGGCACGGGGGCAGAGCCATATTGTCCAGCTCCGAGACATTCCAGGCGCTGACGATATTCCGGCGAGAATCCGGGTTGTTTTTCAGCATCTCCAGCGCGCCTGCGATCTGGTCGATGTGCTGGCCATTCGGGGTTGGCCAGCTGCGCCACTGCACACCGTAGACCGGTCCCAAGTCGCCGTTTTCATCGGCCCACTCGTTCCAAATGCGAATGCCGTTATCCTGCAGCCAGCGCACGTTGGAATCGCCCCGGAGGAACCACAAAAGCTCGCCCACTACGGACTTTATGTGGACCGATTTCGTGGTGATCAGTGGGAAGCCCGCGGACAGGTCATAGCGGATCTGGCGGCCAAACAGGCTGGTAGTGCCAGTTCCCGTGCGGTCACCCTTCGGGGTACCAGTTTCGAGGATTTGCCGAAGCAGATCCTCATACGGGGTGGGAATGGAACTCGGCTGCTGCTGGGTATCCACTGACGCGCCGCCTGCCTTTCTAACCGTGGTGCAAAGTCCCACACAGTCTACGTCGGCCAGGTAACGGTGGCACGTACGGGGGCAGTCGTCCAGCTAATCCAGCGAACTGTGGGATCCAGTCGCCGACCGGTTGGACGGGACAGAACAGTCAGCAGCGCTCGGGATGTCATCGCCCGACGTGCGGGTCAGACCCCAATAGATCAGTCCAATGGTCTGATTATTGCGGGGAAGCCCCGCGTGGCTCGGTGGAATGGGGAGCTGGCACGTCGCGCCGACCTCCACATTCGCGACGTCCGCGCCATTGACGGACTTCAACTTTGAGGTCTCATTCGGCGTGGCCGTGGTGTCCCCGGAAGAGTACAGGTTGGTGTACTGCACCCGACGATCGGTATCCGGCAGGGCATTGAGCCGCTGGACGATATCCGAGCCGACCAGCTGCTGCACTCCCGCCTTGCTTGCGAGGGCCTCGGCCAGCTTCGGGACGCTGCCGATAATTGGGCGCAGCGAGTCCGCCAACCCATTCAACGTTGTGCCGTGATAGGTCGCCGCGACTCCGACAACGCGACCGACTTTATCCCCACCGCCGTTTTCCGCGATGTACTTCTTCAAGTGCAGCCCACCCTGGGAGTGCCCAACCAGGTCGACCTTCTTTGCGCCTGTAACTTGCAGGATGTAGTCGATGGTGGCGGCAATTTCCTTCGCGGAATCGTCGATATCCGCCACGGCATAGCTACCCGGCAGCCCTACCTGGCCAGCCCGAGGCTTGCCGTAGTTGAAAGCCCAGGTGCAGAAGCCCTGCTCGGACATTGCTACGGCGGCCTTCCGCCAACGGGTGGAGTTATCCGTCGTGCCGTGGATGAAAACGACCGGGTTCGGGTGCTCCGGCGAAGGCACACACCGGGGGTCGTTCACCGGGGAGGTGGCCACATAGGGACCCGTGAGACCATCGGGAACTGCGGCGTCCGAAACCGGGGCAGCAACGGCAGAGACAGCAGAAACAGGGGAAAGAGCGACAGCCAGCGCCACAGCAGCACCAGCGATGACGGGCCTGCGCGCCCGCCTTACAGCGAGATTTTTAGTTTTCATGGAAGAAACGATAGCCCAACTTCCAGCGTTGTCCACCGTTACACCCGTTATGCACTGGTGTGCAATCGCCTTGCTTACGGGTTAAACCCCACTCAACCAGGCCAATGACGTGATCGTTTTCCGGCAGCGACGCATGGCCCGGGGGTATCAACAGCCCACAGACCGCACCGACTTCGGCCTCCGCAACATCTGCTCCGCCGATCGACTCCAGCTGTGACGTGGAATTCGGCGTGGCCGTCAGATCCTTTGACGTGTAGATGTTCGTGTACATCACGTTCGGGTGCGTATCGGGTAGCTCGTTCAACCGACGGATCAGTTCCGAACTATTCAGCTGCTGCACTGCGGCCTTGCCCGCCACCAGGTCTGCAAAGTCCGGGTTGCGATCCACCAGGTTCTGCAGGATGGAGGACATGCCCGTCATCGTCGTGCCGTGATACGTCGCGGCGATCCCCACCGCACGGCGCACCGTATCCTGCCCGCCGTGCTCCGCAACGTACTTCTTAATGTGCAGTCCACCCTGGGAATGCCCCACCAGATCCACCTTGCTGGCCCCCGTCACCGCCAGAATATGGTCGATCGTCTTGGCGATCTCCACCGCGGACTCGTCAATGTCATTCACGGCAAACACCCCGGGGATCACCGGACGACCGGCCTCCGGCTTGCCGTAGTTCAAAGCCCATACCGAATAGCCACGGGCGGAAAAGTAGGTCGCGGCTTTCTGCCAGCGCAGGGAATTATCCGTCGTGCCGTGAATGAATACCAGGGGATAGGGGTGCTCCTCGGACAGTTCCTTCCGCGAGTCGTTGACCGGCCCGCCCAGCATGAAGCGCCCCTGCAGCGTGGCGGGCACGTCCGCATCCAACTCGCGCTGCTTGCGGGCGGCCGGGCGGGGCGTCAGGAAGGAAAAAGGAAGCATGAAGCATACAGCCTTGGTTTGAAGGCTCGAGGGCTCGAAGGGCTACAGCGAATAAGCGCCGTGCTTGTCGTGGAACTTCGCGGCGGAGGCCAGGATCTCGTCGGCACGGTCGGGGCGGGAAATCACCAGATCCGGCAGGTAGGGGGACTCGCAGTTGTAGCGCAGCGGGGTGCCGTCCAGGCGGGATGTGTGCAGACCAGCGGCCTGGGCGATGCCCACCGGAGCGGCGTTATCCCACTCGTACTGGCCACCGGCGTGCACGTAGGCATCGTTATCGCCCAGGATCACGGAGACGGCTTTGGCGCCGCAGGATCCCATGGTCACCAGCTCCATGCCCAGATCCTCGGCGATGAACTCTGCGATTGCGGGGGTGGTGTTTTGGCTGATAACCAGGCGGTTCGTGCGGGCACCTTCTACGGCGCGAACCTCCGAGCTGCTGAACACCCGCCCCAGGTCTGGCATGCCCACGGCGGCTTGGACGATCTTGCCCTTTTCCGCCAGCGCGATGTGCACGGCCCAGTCCTGGCGACCACCGGCGTACTCCCGGGTGCCGTCGAGCGGGTCGATGATCCACACGCGGTCGTTGTCGAGGCGCGTGAGGTCGTCCTCGGCTTCCTCGGACAGCATCGCATCGTTCGGGCGGTGCTGGATCAGGGATCGGGCGATCCAGTCCTGTGCCAGCGCGTCGCCCGCTTTGCCCAGTTCGGTGCCGCGGAGCAGACCTACGTTTCTTACGCCTTTGAGGATCTCCCCGGTGCCCTGCGCGAGTCTCTGGGCCAGCGTCGCATCATTGAGTTCAGCCGTCATAGTTCATACTTTAGCGGTCTGTTTAAATGGTCACATGGCTGTTGACCCGCTGGATTCCTTTTATGCCCCCGTTGCAGCGTGGTTCCGGGACGTTTTCGCCGAGCCGACGGTCGTGCAAACGCAGGCGTGGAAGGCTATCTCCGCAGGTCAGAATGCTTTGGTGGTGGCGCCGACGGGATCGGGTAAAACCCTGGCGGCTTTTTTATGGTCGCTGTCGCGATTATCTGGGGGATCTTTTTTTAATGACGCCACCACGCCAGAAAAGTCCAGTCCCACCAAGGTTCTGTATATTTCCCCGCTTAAAGCTTTGGGTGTAGACGTCAGCCGGAATCTGGCAGCTCCGCTGGCTGGAATCTCGCGGGTGGCCGACGCAATGGGGCAGGCGAGTGCGCCGGTGCGGGTGGGCGTGCGTAGTGGCGATACTCCGCAGTCGGAGCGCTCCAAGCTGCTGCGGAACCCGCCGGAGATTCTGGTGACCACGCCCGAATCGCTGTACCTGATGCTGACCGGCAAGGCCGCGGCCACGCTGGCGAATGTGGAAACCGTCATCGTGGATGAGGTGCACGCGGTGGCGGGCACCAAGCGCGGTACACACCTGGCGCTGTCGTTGGAGAGGCTGGAGATGCTGACGGGCCGGGCGGTGCAGCGCATCGGCCTGTCGGCGACGGTGAATCCCGTGGATAAGGTCGCCAGCTTCCTGGGCGGCGACCGGCCGGTAACGGTGGTGAACCCCGAGCAGCCGAAGTCGTGGGATGTGCAGGTGACGAGTGTGGTGGAGGACTTCCAGGATCCTCCCGCGGCTGAAGATGTTGCGTTGGCGGAGTATGAGGTGGCGGAGGAAGGGGCGTCAGCAAAAGAGACAGAGGAAGAACTAGTAGACGGGGCACTAGTAGATGAAGCACTGCTCGGCCCTAGCCTCATCGGCGAAGGACTGGGCGGCAGCACCCAGAACGGGTCGGGCGCGCGCGTGGCCAGTGGGGTGGACAAAGAATCCGCGCTGCCGCAGCAGAAGAGCGTATGGCCGCACGTGCAGCGCGCGATCTACCGGCAGGTGATGGAGAACCGCTCCACACTGGTGTTCGTGAACTCCCGGCGCGCGGCCGAGCGGCTGACCGGGGCGCTGAACGAGGAATGGGCCAAGGAGTACGCCCCCGACTCGTTGGCTGCCCCGACCAGGCGCGACCCGGCGCAGTTGATGGCGCAGTCCGAGGCGGTGCGGGGGATGGACGGGGCAGGTGTCGCGCGGGCGCACCACGGGTCGGTTTCCAAGGACGAACGCGCCGACATCGAGGCGGCGCTGAAATCCGGCGAGCTGCGCTGCGTGGTGGCGACGAGTTCGCTGGAGTTGGGCATCGACATGGGGCTGGTGGATCACGTGGTGCAGGTCGGCGCGCCGCCGTCGGTGGCTTCGGCGGTGCAGCGGTGTGGCCGCGCCGGGCACACCGTGGGCGCGACCAGCCACGCGACGATCTACCCGCTGCATAAGCAGGACGCCGAAGCCGCGGTGGTCGTGGTGGATCGGCTGCTGAAGGGGGAGCTGGAGCCGCTGAATGTGGTGCATAATGCGCTGGACGTACTGGCGCAGCAGACGGTGGCGGCGACCGTGCAGGCGGGCACGGGCAGCGCAGGCACGCTGGATGTTGAGGAGTGGTGGCGCGTTGTCCGCCGCGCCCACCCTTATTCCACGCTGCCGCGCGAGGCCTTCGACGGCGTGATCGAGATGATCAGCGGCCGCTACCCATCCACCGACTTCGCGGATCTGAAGGCCCGCGCGATCTACGACCCCGTCGCTGGAACTCTGGAGGCTCGCCCCGGTGCGCAACGCCTGGCGGTAACCAGCGGTGGCACGATCCCGGACCGCGGAATGTTCGGAGTGTTCCTGGCCGCCGGCGACAACGACGGTGCGCGGCGCGTTGGCGAGCTGGACGAGGAGATGGTCTATGAGTCCCGCGTCGGAGACGTATTCACCCTGGGTGCGAGCAGCTGGCGGATCCTGGAAATCAACCGTGACCAGGTGATTGTTGCCCCGGCGGCCGGCCACACTGGCCGCTTGCCGTTCTGGGTGGGCGATGCCGCGGGTCGCCCCGTGGAGCTTGGCCAGGCCATCGGCGAGCACCGCCGCACCTGGGGCACCGGCACTCTGTCGGACATTCGCTCGGCCGATTTTTTGGACGCCCACACCCGCGCCAACCTGGATGCCTACTACCAGGAACAGAAGGATTCCGCCGGGATCATCCCGGACGAGCGGACTGTGCTGATCGAGCGCTTCCGCGACGATATTGGCGACTGGCGAGTGGTGGTGCACACTCCGTTCGGACGCGGGGTGAACGCCCCGTGGGCGTTGGCGTTGGGGGCGGAGCTGAACCGCCGGATGGGCATTGATGCGATGGCCGTGGCCGGGGACGACGGGATGGTGCTGCGCCTGCCGTATTCGGACGAACCACCGGGAATGGAGCTGCTGCTCGGTGAACATGGCTATGGCGGCTCCGAGCGGGCGGAGGCCACTCTGGCGGATGTGATGGAGGAAGTTGGATCCTCTGCGCTGTTTGCCGCCCGCTTTCGCGAGTGCGCGGCCCGCGCGTTGCTGCTGCCGCGGCGCAACCCCGGCAAGCGTCAGCCACTGTGGCAGCAACGCCAGCGCGCCGCCCAGCTACTGGATGTGGCCCGCGAACACCCCGAGTTTCCCGTCATGGTGGAGACCATGCGCGAGTGTGTACACGACGTGTACAACCTGGACTTCTTGAAGAACCTCGTGGCGGGGCTGGGCCAGCAGGTTGCGCCGGGGCAGCAGAGCGCGCCGGGTCAGCAGAGCGCGGGTAGCCAGCGCGGCGTGCGTCTGGCGGAGGTCACCACCGAATCCCCGAGTGCCTTTGCCGAATCCCTACTGTTCACCTACACCAGCGCCTTTATGTACGAGGGCGATTCCGCCGAGCGTGCCGCCGCCCTGGCCGTAGATCCCGCCTTACTGGCGAAGGTCCTGGGCACCCGCGAGGAAGGTATGGCCTTAGATCCGGTCGCGGTGCGGCGCGTGGTCGAGGCCGCACAGTGGAAGTCTGAAGGGCGCCAGGCCAGCAGTGTGGAACAAGCTGTGGACATGCTGCGCGCCCTCGGGCCGTTGAGTCTGGACGGGGTGCGCGAACGCATCGAACCCTGGGCTGGAACGGTGGAGGATAGCCTTGCTGAGCTGCGCGCATTGATCCCCACCCGGTTGATGGAAGTGAACTTTGGCGGCCAGTTGAAGCTCGCCGCTGTCGAGGACATGGCCTTGCTGCGCGACGGCCTGGGCGTGCCCGTCCCTCCCGGCGTGGCAATCGCTGCCGAGCAGGTGGATCAGGTGGACAATGCCATCGACCAACTATTGCTGCGGTGGATGAAAAACCGCGGGCCCACCACCGCTACCGAGGCCGCCGCGGAGTTCGGCCTGGGGCGCGCGACCGCCGACGCACTGCTGGCCCGGTGGACCGAAGGCGCACGCGCACAGGGAACGCAGCGCCGTTTGGCTGCGGGGCACTTTGTCTTTCTTGACGGTGACTTTCCGAATGACGCCACCGCTTCCGCCCCTGCAGCCGGTACCGGCGCAGAATCGCAGGCGGAAACGCAGTACGTGGATACGGGGATGCTCCGCCGCCTACGCTCGGCGACCTTGGCAGCCGCCCGCGGCGCGCTGGAACCCGTGACCCAGCAGACCTACGCACAATTCCTGGCTGACTGGCACGGCCTGGGCCAGATGCAGCGCGAGGAACTAGCCAGCGTTCTGGAACAACTCGCGGGAGTGCCGATCCCCGCCAGCGCCTGGGAAACCCTGGTGCTGCCCGCCCGCATTCCCGACTATCAGCCGGGCGATTTGGATGAACTCCTGAGCACCGGCGAGGTTCTGGCTGTCGGCTCCGGCCAGGCCGGTGCCAAGGACGCCTGGGTGAGCTTCATGCCTGCGGACACGGCCGAGTTTCTGCTGAACGGGGAGGAGCTGGAGCGTGGCGTCCAGAATATGGTCGCTATCCAGATCCTCCAGCACCTGCAGCGCGGCGGTGCGTTCCTGGCGGCTGAGCTGCAGTCGGCGACCGGGGCGGATCACGCGGAGGTCGACGCGGCACTGTGGGAGCTTTTCGATGCAGGGCTGGTCGTACCCGATAGCTTTGCGGCTCTGCGGGCGCGGCTGGTGGAGGCCGGTTCGACGGGCAAGCAGGCCCACCGCGCGCCACGGCGGAACCAGGGGCGGGGTTCGGCGCGCCGGGTGCGGATGGGGCGCAGCGGGTTTGCGCGGGCGGCTCGGCGGGCGATGAACGCGCATTCCTCGGTGCCGGGGCGCTGGTCGGCGGTGCCGGGTGGCGCTGTGCCGGTTGGCGCTGTGCCGGGTGGTGTTGGGGACGCTGGGGCTAGCACGGCCGACGCCACCGAGCTGGCACTGATCCGCTCCGAGGCCTGGATCGACCGCTACGCCGTAGTCACCCGCGGGGCCGTCGTTACAGAGAAATCCGACGGAGGTTTCGCAGAGGCCTACCGCACCCTTAGCGCGTGGGAAGATTCCGGCGAGGTGCTGCGCGGGTACATCGTAGAGGGGCTCGGCGGCGCGCAGTTCGCCCCGCGCGACGTGATCTCCCAGCTGCGGCGCTCCCAGGACAGTCGCACCGTTACCGATTCCGCACCCCAGCTGCTGTCGGTTCTGGATCCAGCGAACCCCTTCGGCTCTACGCTGCCGTGGCCGGAAGTCGCGCACCCTAACGGTTCGGCAATGGCGCCCACGCGCGCTGCTGGGGCGATGATCATTGTCGCCGCCGGACGCGCCGAGGCCTATCTGTCGCGCGGCGGCAAGAACCTGGTTCTTTTTGCTCGCCCCGAATTTAACGACGCCACGTCGGAACCCCTGGGCGCCCCAGCTGCACAGATAGATCTGATTGTGAGGGCGATTCGGGAGGCCATCGGTGCCGGACGGTTGAGCCCCGTGACCGTGGAGAAGATCAACGGATCGTCGGTAATGGACATCGCCACCACCGACTGGGTGGCAGCCGGTGCGCGACTGACCCCGAAGGGGTTGAGCATCCGTGCCTGAGGGTGATTCCGTACTGCAGCTATCCAACCGCCTGCAATGGATGGCAGGCCGGACAGTTCGGCATACCGACATTCGCGTGCCCAGGTTCGCCACCCTGAATTTCGACGGCGAGAAAGTTCACCGGGTGTGGCCCTACGGCAAACACCTGTTCATGCACATTGGGCAACGGGTGATCCACACCCACCTGAAGATGGAAGGCGTGTGGGCGATCCATCGTGCGGGGCAGCGCTGGCGCCGGCCTGGCCACACCGCCCGCATTGTGCTGCGCTTTAGCCCCCAGCACGCAGGCGGCCCAGAGATAGAAATTGTGGGGCACAGCCTGGGATTCGTGCGGGTATTTCGTTTTGAGGACTACCCGCAGGTCGTGGCTCATCTGGGCCCGGACATCCTGGCGGAGGACTGGACAGTTAGCGGCAGGGACGAAGCTATCGCGCGGATAATGCAGCGGCCGGAAAGGCCCCTCGGTGCGGCACTGCTGGACCAAAAGAACGTCGCTGGAATTGGCAACGAGTATCGTGCCGAGGTGATGTTTTTAGTGGGGATGCACCCGAAGGTGACAGTGGGGAAGGTCGGGGAAGGTGGCGTCCAAAAGGCAATAGACCTAGCGCGGCGAGTGATGTGGGACAACCGCCTTGAACCGCACCGCGTATTCACCGGTGATCGGCGGCCGGGGCAGGGGACGTGGGTGTTCGGGCGTGCGGGCAAGGCGTGCAGGCGTTGCGGGACGGCGATTCAACAGGCGACGCTGGGTGGGCCGTCGGCCGGCGGGGATCCGGACGTGGATGCCGCAGAGTTGGAACGAATAATTTGGTGGTGCTCGCAATGCCAGGGGGAGTAGCGGTGACGGGGGTAGCTTAACGCACCAAACACCCCCGGAATGGGGTGATATTGCAGGTGGGTGCAGGATAAAAGTGCAGGTGGAGAGAGTTCACTTAAAGTTCACTAGTCAGGTGGTTACGGGGTTGAGGACGGGTTGAGGGTGAGGAATTTTTGACCACAAAAGGGGGTTGGTTTTCTTATTTTTTAAGAACAGGGTGCGGTGGGTGCAGGCGGGGTGTTGGTTTCTCGTGGTTTTGGGTGTTGAGGGTAAGGGTTGGCAAAGTTTCATAGAGGGGTGGGGTGAGTGGTCGCATAGTGATAATGGTTTCAGATTTTTGCTTACCTAAGACAGGGTTTAAGGGTTGATTAAGTTTCAAGGGGTTAACAGAAGGTGAACGTGCGGTTAATTAGGGGTTGAATGCGGTGCATTGGGGCGTCGAATTGTCGAACAATTCCTGTTGGGGAGGGTTTAAAGTTGAATCTCGTCACTCAGAGCCCTGGTGCGGCGTGGTCCTCACAAATGCCATGCGTTACCGGGGAGAGGGCACCCCTTAATCGGATTCAAAACTAAAGCCACCTGGCCGAAACCTCGCACCTTTCGGCGACGTGCGTACGGCGTACCCCGAGGCAGCTGCTGCAAACGTGAACTCGCAAAAGTGAACGTGCAGAAAGTGTCGGCACTGCTTCCCTTGGGCGTGCGGCTCGCAGCATCACCAACGCACCTCGTCGCCAGTGCGGGTTCACCAGCCCGCATTCTTCGGTCGGTGGCGTGCAAGAGGAGCACAAACATGAAGAACCTGTGGAAGAACGGCGCAAGCGCAGCCGCCGCTGCTGCCATCGTGGCTGCAGCGGTAGCATCCCCGGCAACCGCAATCACCAAGGAAGAGCACTACCCGGAAACCCCGAAGCTGAACCCCACCCTGCCGATTGTTAACACCACCCACGGCAGCGATCACATCAAGGCAAACATCCTGAACCCGCACCCGGTCTGCAACTCCGGCGAGGACTACCGCACCGTCGTCTACAAGGTTGACGACAAGTTCACCCCGGCTGGCACCATCTCTGCCACCAACCAGTCCAAGAACACCATCCCGCTGACCCAGGAGCTGTCCAAGACGCAGACCATCTCCATCAGCATCAAGGGTGACCGTACCGAGACCACCAGCGTGAACCTGGGCGGCGAAGCATCCGGCAAGGAGTCCAAGGGCAGCGTCGGCATCGCTTACGAGCTGGCTAAGAAAATCGGCGCTGAGGCTTCCTACTCCCTGAGCTGGAACGTCGGCCAGACCGTTGGCCCGTACGATGTTCCGGCTGGCCACACCGGTGAGGCTACCTACGGCTTCCGCACCATCAAGATGACCGGTACCCAGCAGTTCTGCAAGGCAAACGGCACCTGGTCCACCCCGACCCCGTGGATCGCGCTGACCCCGATTAAGAACCAGGTCAACGTGAAGCTGTACGCCAACCCGGCTGACTCCGCTGTTCCGGCGAAGCCGGAGGACGCTGAGAAGCCGGCCGAGAAGCCGGCCGAGAAGCCAGCTGAAAAGCCGGCCGACGAGGCTGCAAACAAGCCGGCCGAGAACGCCGACGCGTAAACCCTTTTCTCGCAGAATATCCAGCAGGTTCGAAGGGGATTGAACCACCCCTCCTAGCTTTCGCAGGCCATGCCCCTTCACCTGCACCTACTAAGTAAGGAACCCCTCACATGAAGAAGAACGCAGCTTCCCTGACCCTCGCTGCTGCCATTGGCGTGACCACCGCTTTCGCAGGCGCTGGCAACGCATTCGCTGAAGACGTTGTTGACCCTGGCTTCAACCATGATGTCGTTACCGCTGAGGCTGAAAAGCCGGCCGCGGACGCTGAGGCTGAGAAGCCGGCCGCGGACGCTGAGGCTGAGAAGCCCGCCGCGGACGCCGAGGCTGAGAAGCCCGCCGCGGACGCCGAGGCTGAGAAGCCCGCTGGCGATGCCGCTGAGAAGCCGGCTAAGGACGAGGCCGAGCAGTCTGGCGAGAAGTACGACCTGAAGCCGGAGATCCGCGTCGCTGCTGGCAAGTCCGCTGGCTTCGCAGGCCTGGTCTCCATCTCTGCCAAGAACGTTGGCTCCGAGATCTACTACCAGGACTTCCCGGCTACTACTTTCCGCATCGACGTGCACACTGAGAAGGGTCCGAAGGGCGTTGACCGCCTGATCACCCCGGGCTGGTTCAACGGTGCATACACCCGTGACCTGGGCTTCGACAAGGAAAAGTCTGTTCGCAGCTTCGAGGTCACCCTGTCCAACCCGGTCAACCCGGGTGATTCCCAGCTGCTGGCGAACCTGAACTTCGGCGATGGCAAGACCAAGCTGGGTCGCCTGGTGAACTACATCACCGTCACCCAGACCGGTCGCCTGGAGGAGGACAAGTCCACCTCTAACGACCAGAACGTTGACTCCCGTGAGGTCACCACTACCGACGTTATGCACAAGCCGACCAAGGGCCTGTTCTAGTCTGATCTCTGAACGGATCCCTGATCTGAACGGCTAACTCCGTTTAAACGAAACTAAGGCTCCCCGCATCAGCGGGGAGCCTTAGTGCGCTTATTCCGTGCCCTGAAAGGGTCTGGGTTTAGTGCCTACCTTTGCTAAGGAAGCATCCAGTTCGATTCACCCTTCAACAGGACGCGAATCGCGGTGATCAACAGGAAGCCTGGTGCGAGCAGCAAGCTGAACCATCCAGGTGCGATGTTAGAGAGTGACGACGTGGGGGACGGGGTGCGTTCCGTCGGGGCAGCCTGTGCCACCTGCGCAGTCTGCGGCGTGGTCGCTTCTCCCTGTGCCGGCGCAGCTACGCCTGCGGAGATCGATGCCGCTGCGATGCTTACCGCCAAAGTCTTGCGAACCTTCATGGGGAAGCATTCCTTTCTGGAGGATTCGTGTAGTCAAAACAAGTCGAAAACAAGTCAAAAACCAGCCATGGGGAAGCAGGTTTCGTAAGTGAAATCGATCACCGGAGCCCCAGCGTTAGCCGTCTAGGTATTCCGCTGAATTATTTTGTGCGATGGGGCCACCCCGTAGGACGATTTTGGGTGCGGGTTTGAGGGTTAAATGTCGGAAATGTTGCATTTCTTTTTTATCGACGCCACCTGTTCCGCCTCTAAAACCTCCTGACCAGCCCTTATGTGTAGCTGGAAATGGTTTGCAAGAACGTTTTGCAAGTTTTCCGACATTTGCCTTACGGAAGTGCAACGTTTCCGACATTTTAGGGTCGGTCTAGGGCCGGACAGGCCGGCGGACAGGGCTAGGCCAGAGGCCGGGAGCTAGTCAGGGTGGGGAGACGCCGAAACCGGCGCCTGCCCACCCCATGTACTGCGGTGGGGCGGGCGTTGGCCTAACCGAGGCCGGGGTTCAGGCGAACCCAAATCGCGTACAGTAGAGCGGCTGGAAGAACAATGGGAGAGGCTAGAAAGACGGGCGCTATCCTCAGGGAGCCTGTAATGGGGGAGTAGTGTTCGGACTCAGCAGCTTGCTGGGATAGCGCGGGCTTTGGCGCCGCTGCCTGTGCCGGCGCAGCTACGCCTGCGGAGATCGATGCCGCTGCGATGCCTACCGCCAAAGTCTTGCGAACCTTCATGGGGAAGTATTCCTTTCTGGAGGATTCGAACGTTCACAAAGACGCTGCGTCCCGCGCGGCGCTAATGGGCCGGAAGATGCCGAAGTAAGCCGCGGGAAACAGGTTTCGTAAGGGATATCGATTAATCGGGCGCCAGCGTTAGCCCGCGGGGCATTTCTTCTGAGCGCTGGGGTATGACCTGGGGCGCAAAATGTCGGAATTGTTGCAATTCTTTTTTGTTGACGCCCACCTCTCCATCGCTGCAACTTCCTGACCAGCTCTTATATGTAGATAGAAATGGGTTCCAAGAACGTTCTGCAACATTTCCGACATCTAGGAGCAGGGGGAGGCGGGCGTCCGGATGGTGCACCCCCGCCTGCCGGACAGTAGGGGAGTCGGGCAGACCAGGGGGCGGGGAAACCGGGTCGGGAAACCGAGAGGCAAGCCGCCCCAGCTAACCGCTAGACCCGGTGCTGGCGGTAGTAGGTGATGAGGTCGTCGGTGGAGGAGTCGCCGGCGTCACTACGCTCAGCGCCAGTAACCGCAGGCAACAGCGCACTTGCCTGCTTCTTGCCGAGCTCCACACCCCACTGGTCAAAGCTGTTGATGCCCCAGATCACGCCTTGTACAAAGACAATGTGCTCGTACAGTGCGATCAGCGCACCCAGCGTATTCGGGGTCAGCTTGTTCGCCAGGATGGTGGTGGTCGGCCGGTTGCCGGGCATCACCTTGTGGGGGATCAGTTCGGGCGCCACGCCCTCTTCCTTCAGCTCCTCGGCGTTTTTGCCGAAGGCCAGCACGCGGGTCTGGGCGAAGAAGTTGGACATCAGCATGTCGTGCATGCTGGTGGTTCCGTCGGCGGCCACCGCATCGTCGTGCGGGTTCACAAAGCCGATGAAGTCGGCAGGCACCAAATGCGTGCCCTGGTGCAGCAGCTGGAAGAAAGCGTGCTGGCCGTTGGTGCCGGGCTCGCCCCAGTAGATCTCGCCGGATGGAACCTCCACCGGGCTGCCGTCCAGCTGCACGGACTTGCCGTTGGATTCCATCGTCAGCTGCTGCAGGTAGGCGGGGAAGCGCGCCATGTCCTCGGAATATGGCAGCACCGCATGCGACTGCGCACCCAGGAAGTCGGTGTACCACACGCCCAGCATGCCCATCAGTACCGGAATGTTCATTTCCAGCGGCTCGGTGCGGAAGTGGTCGTCGACCTCGTGGAAGCCCTCCAGGAAACGCATGAAGTCCTGCGGGCCGATAGCGGCCATCAGCGACAGGCCAATTGCCGAGTCCACGGAGTAGCGGCCGCCTACCCAGTCCCAGAACTCGAACATGTTATTCGTGTCGATGCCGAATTCCTGCACCTTCTCCGCAGCGGTGGAGACGGCCACGAAGTGCTTGGCGGTGATGTCGCGGATGGCGTCATCCCCCTCGACCTCAACACCTGCATCGGCGAGGTTGCGCAGCAGCCAACGGCGCGCGGCGTGGGCGTTCGCCAGGGTCTCGGAGGTGGTGAACGTCTTGGAGGCAATGACGAACAAGGTCGATTCCGCATCCAGCCCGTCGAGCGTTCCGGCCACGTCCGCCGGGTCGATGTTGGAGATGAAGTGCGGGGTGATGCCAGCAGTCATGTAGGGGCGCAGTGCCTGGGCGGCCATCGCCGGGCCCAGGTCAGAGCCGCCGATGCCGATGTTGACGACGTGCTTGATGGTGTGCCCGGTCACGCCTTGCCAGGATCCGGAACGCAGTGCCTTGGCGAAGTCGCGCATGCGGCCCAGCACTGCGTGAACGTCGGCTGCCACGTCCTGCGTCTCGTCCGAGCCCGCACCAACCGGAATACTGAACTCTCGCTCCACCGGAATGCGCAGCGCGGTGTGCAGCACGGCACGATCCTCGGTGGTGTTGATGTGCTCGCCGTCGAACATGGCGCTGCGGTAGTCCTCAAGGCCGCGGGCGCGCGCCAGATCCAGCAGCAGGCGCAGTCCACGTTCGTCGATGAGGTTCTTCGACAGATCCACGTGCAGTGGCCCGACGTTGTAGGTCATGTCGCTGGAGCGTCCCGGCTGCTCAGTGAAGAGCTCTCGCAGTTGGGTGCCGCGCGTCGCGTCGGCGTATTCGGTGAGCTTCTTCCATTCCCGCGTCTTATGTGCAGATTCGCGTTGTTCTGGCATGGGCACAGCCGGGCTCCTCTCGTTGCTACAAGTCTCTCTTCCCAACGTAGTGGAAAAGGTGGTGGCGCGTGGTGGTCAGCGCAGAAGCGTATATGTGGTTCCATGACTTCACTCAACATTCCTTCTGGTTTCAGCATTACCCTGAACGCGGCCGGGCAGTCCTTCGATGTGCCCACGGGGTTGTTCTTGGGCGGTGCCTGGCGCGCTGGTTCTTCGGGCGAGGTCTTTTCTGTTATTGACGCCGCCACGGGGAAACCTTTCGCAGATGTCGCCGCAGCGACAGAAGATGATGCGCGGGAGGCTATGGATAAGGCCGTGGAGGTTCAGGCGGACTGGGCGGAATCCACCCCGCGCGATCGTTCCGAGATTCTGCGTCGACTCTTCGACCTGGTGCACGAGCATGCCGACCAGCTGGCGGCTCTGCAGTCGCTGGAGCTGGGGCGCGCGCTGCCTGATTCCAAGGGCGAGGTGACCTATGCTGCCGAGTATCTGCGCTGGTTCAGCGAGCGGGCGGCGGCGATTACCGGTGAGTATCGCGTGGCTCCGGCGGGCAATGGACGCATCGTGACCACGCACCGCCCGGTGGGGCCCGTGCTGGCCATCACCCCGTGGAACTTCCCGCTGGCGATGGTCACCCGCAAGCTGGCTCCGGCGCTGGCGGCGGGCTGCACCGTGATCGCGAAGCCGGCACAGCTGACCCCGCTGACGATGCTCTACTTCGCGGAGTTGGGGCGCATGGCTGGCATTCCGGATGGCGTATTCCAGGTGTTGCCGACGTCCTCGGCCCGCCGCGTCTCGGTGCTGTTGGATGATGACCGCCTGCGGAAGCTGACGTTCACCGGGTCCACGGAGGTGGGTCAGGCGCTGGCGGCCACCGCGGCACAGAAGACGATCCGCACGTCGCTGGAGCTCGGTGGCAACGCGCCCTTCGTTGTGCTGGAACACGCGGACGTAGGCAAGGCCGTGGAGCAAGCCATTGCTGCGAAGATGCGCGGCGCGGGCCAGGTTTGCGTGGCTGCCAACCGTTTCATCGTTCACGAGTCCCTGGCGGAAGAGTTTGAGGCCGGTCTGGTGCAGAAGATGGCCGAGTTTGTCATGGGTCCCGGTACCGATCCGAAGTCGACTATGGGCCCGCTGGTCAGTCTGGAGCAGCGCGACGGTGTTCGCGACATGGTAGCCAAGGCAGTCGAGGAGGGAGCGCACGTCGCCCTCGGCGGCAATGAGGCGCTGGAAAAGCTGGGGGAGACGCACCCCGACCTGGACCCGAATGGTTTCTGGTATCCCGCCACGGTGCTGACGGGGGTGACGCCACAGTTTGAGATCGCTAATCAGGAGATCTTCGGACCGGTCGCGGCCGTCCAGCGTGTCTCCAGCGATGAGGAGGCACTAAAGGTCGCCAACGACACTGTCTTCGGCCTGGCTGGCTACGTGATGGGCGAGGATATGAAGAAGACCCTGCTCTTTGCCGAGCGCATGGAGGCCGGCATGGTCGGCGTAAACCGGGGCGCACTATCGGATGCCGCGGCGCCCTTTGGCGGCGTGAAGCAGTCCGGTCTTGGGCGCGAGGGTGGATTCGAGGGGATCGAGGAGTACCTCGACACTGTCTACCTGGCGCTCGACGTCTAGGTTCCGGCTTCTTAGGCCAGGGCGCCGAGCGTGGCCTCGTGTAGCAAGCCGTTGGTGGCTACAGCGGAGCCGCCGTGCGGGCCATCCTCGCCGTCCAGAGAGGTGAACCGCCCGCCAGCCTCCGTGATAATCGGCACCAGCGCGGCCAGGTCCCACAGGCTGACCTCCGGCTCGGCGGCAATGTCGACCGCACCTTCGGCGACCAGCATGTAGGACCAGAAGTCGCCGTATCCGCGCAGGCGCCATGCGGAATCCGTCAGGCTGATCAGCTGCTCGCGCTTGCCGCAGTCCGCCCAGCCGGACAGCGAGGAAATCGCGATGGAAGAGTCCGCGACATCCGCAACCTTCGAAACCCCCAGTTGGCGCGCGCCCGCCGACGGTACTCCGCCATCGACAGAGCCACCGTTTGCCGGCGCTGCATCTGCGCTGGTTCCGGTGCTTGCCGGAGTGTTAAACAGTCGCCAAGCTCCGGCCCCCTCGGCTGCCCACCAGCGTCGTCCTAGTGCAGGCGCGGACACAACACCGACCACTGGCTTGCCGTCTACCAGCAGGCTGATCAGTGTGGCCCACACGGGCACTCCGCGCACAAAGTTCTTCGTGCCGTCGATGGGGTCGATGACCCATTGGCGCCCGGCGAAGGTGACGTCGCCACCGAACTCTTCGCCCAGCAGAGCATCGTCCGGGCAGTGTGCGGCGATGATCTCCCGCAGTTCCTTCTCCACGGCGGTATCCGCGTCGCTGACCGGTGTGAGGTCCGGCTTCGATTCAACGCTCAGGTCGCTCGCTTCGAAGCGCGTCATAGTGATCGTGTCCGCCGCGTCCGCCAGCGTCAGCGCCAGGTTGAGGTCATCTGCATAGGTGGATACCGAGTCCGTCATGAGGCACATGATAGCCCAGTCGACTCGAGTTAAGCTACGGGACTTCTGGGAGTGTTGTGATTGCTGTGACTCTTTTATGCCTCACGCAACGCCGCCGCTGCCTGCTCTACTGCGTCGGGCGCCCCGGTAATGAACCAGGTAGTGCCGTCTTTTTCTTCCTTCTTAGTGACGCCCCCAGCTCCCTCGACCAAAGCTCGCCCAGGCAACCAATCCCAGCTGGCCACGCTGTGCTGCATCCAGCAGCCGAGCTCGCCACCGGCCACGCAAGCCAAGTCGATGGACGCAGACCCCAGCATGCGCACCGTGGCAAACTGCGTAGCCACGGCAGTCCAGCTGTTCAGGCGGGTGGCGTCCGCGATGTCAGTGGGGTGTAGGTAGCCACCCAGGCAGGTCAGTTCCGCTGCGGTATTGGGTAGGTCGATACGGTTGGCGTCACGAGTAGTAGGAATATCCGGACCACCAAACCACGTGTAGCCCATCGCCGGACGGTGAACGGCGCCGAACAGCAGGGCATCCGGATCCTCGGGGGAACCCTCGACGAGAGCCAGTGCGGAGCACCAATAATCAGAGCCGGTGGTGAAGTTGTATGTGCCATCGACCGGGTCGATGACCCAGGTGCGGCCGGACTTCGACTCCACGGACGTGCCTTCCTCACCCAACAGACCATCGTCCGGGCGAATGGCGCGCAGCGCGTCGGCAATGAACTTCTCGGCTGCCCGATCGGCAGCCGTGACGACATCGCTGACGGAGGTCTTCTGCTCCGTATCCACACCCGTCTGACGCATCCGCCATGCCAGTCGACCAGCGTTATACACCAGCGCCTGGGCCAGGTGGTGGTCGGAATCGTCGACATGCGCCACGATGAACGTCTTGATGATCGCGTTCAACATGTCCTCGGGGATTGGGGAAGAAGAATCATTACCGTTAGTAGCCATGCATTCCATTGTGCATGCCGCCGGGTAGACTTGCGCATTATGCAACCGGAAGTTTCTGCAGACCTAAGCGACCTGGACGGCACCCTGACCACCATCGAGAAGGTGCTGGACCTCAAAGAGCTGGGCGATCGCGCCCGCGAGCTGGAAGATCAGTCCGCAGATCCCTCCCTGTGGGACGACCCGGACCACGCACAGCAGGTGACTTCCGAACTGTCGCGTGTGCAGGGAAAACTCAAGAAGGTCACGGGTCTGCGCCAGCGCCTGGACGACCTGCCGGTGCTCTACGACATGGCAGAAGAAGAAGCCGGGGACGACCCGGACGCAGCCAAGGAGGCCGTGCAGCTGGCCGACGCGGAACGCGCGGAACTGCGCCAGGAGATCGAATCCCTAGAGGTCACGACCATGCTGTCGGGGGAGTATGACGAGCGCGAAGCCGTGGTGAACATCCGCAGCGCCGCCGGTGGCGTGGATGCCGCCGACTGGGCAGAGATGCTGCTGCGCATGTACACCCGCTGGGCAGAGAAGGCCGGGCACAAGGTAGAGGTCTACGACATCTCCTACGCCGAGGAAGCCGGCATTAAGTCCGCGACCATCGTCATCCACGGCGAATACATGTACGGCACCCTGTCCGTGGAGCAGGGAACCCACCGCCTAGTGCGCATTTCCCCCTTCGACAACCAGGGGCGCCGCCAGACCTCCTTCGCCGAGGTCGAGGTGTTGCCCGTGGTGGAGCAGACCGACCACATCGACATTGACGACAACGATGTGCGCGTGGACGTCTACCGTTCCTCCGGTCCCGGTGGGCAGTCGGTGAACACCACCGACTCGGCGGTGCGCCTGACCCACGTCCCCACCGGCATTGTGGTGACGTGCCAGAACGAGAAATCGCAGATCCAGAACAAGGCATCCGCCATGCGAGTGCTGCAGGCGAAGTTGCTGGAGCGTAAGCGTCAAGAAGAACAGGCCGAGATGGACGCGCTGAAGGGCGACGGCTCGAACTCCTGGGGCAACCAGATGCGCAACTACGTGCTGCACCCGTACCAGATGGTGAAGGACCTGCGCACGAACGTCGAGGTCAACGACCCCAGCAAGGTGCTGGATGGTGACCTTGACGGGTTCCTAGAGGCCGGCATCCGCTGGCGCATGGCGCAGCAACAGGAAGCACAGGCCTAGCGCGCTGGGCAGCAGCCCGGCGCCGCCTGTGGCGCTTCCAGGGCCTTAAGGCGTGAGGCCGTGGATGTAGCCGAAGCGGTGCTCCGTGGTGGAGATCGCCTGTTCGAGCAGCATGGGTAGCAGCTCGCGGCGGCCATCGGGCAGCACGTCTTGATCCAGGATCACCGAACCGGATTTTGCCGCGGCTTCGTAGAACTCCTCTGGGCTATTGCCCAGGGCACGGACGCGAACCGACTGGGCGATGGCGATTTCCTCGGCGAAGTCGCGGTCGGAGGACGTACGCATCTGCTCACCCAGCTCGCCCCACTCGCGGGCGACCTCCGGGTTGGCGGAAATATCCAGCTCCGTGCCGGTGGCCGCGGAGGCCAGCTTCAGGCGCAGCAGGTCACGCGGGTTCGCGCCCTCGGAGACGCGGACGCGCAGCGGCTCGAGCAAAGGCTTGTAGCGGAACACGTTGGATTCCACGACCAGGGCGGTCTTGTCATGTTCGACGCCGAACTCGGTGGACATCGCGTAGGCGTCCGATTCCGCTGCACGGCGGAGCCACACGTGGTCGTCCTTGGATAGGGCGGGGGAGCCCAGGCCACGGATCTCACGCAGCAACTGGGTGATGTGGGTCGGGAGGGTACCGGCAGCCAGCTCGCTGAGGTCGCCTTCGGTCCACACGCCCTGCTGAGCGACGTAGTTCGGGCCACCGGCCTTCGCACCGCTGCCCAGGGCGGAGTTCTTCCAGCCACCGAAGGACTGGCGCTGTACGATCGCGCCCGTGATGCCGCGCTCGACATACGCATTGCCGACCTCCACGCGCTCGCGCCAATAGGCGGTTTCCTCCACATCGATGGTGTGGATGCCGCCGGTCAGGCCGAAGCCGGTGGAGTTTTGCCACTCGATGGCCTCGTCCAGAGTTTCGGCGTGCATGATGCCCGCCACCGGGCCGAAGCACTCGTGGGTGTGGAACCAGCTGCCCGGCTTCACGTTATCGCGCAGGCCCGGGGACCACAGGGTGCCCTCGTCGTTCAGCTTCCGTGGCTTCACCAGCCACTTCTCGCCCTTCTCCAGCTCGGTCAGGCCGCGCAGCAGCTTGTCGCCCGGGGCTTCGATCACACCGTTCATGACAGTGGAGATGTCCGAGCCGGGGCCGACCTTGATGGAACGCACGGCATCGACCAGCTGGTTGATGAAGCGCTTGGACTTGCCGATGGATCCGACGGTGATGATCAGCGAGGCAGCGGAGCACTTCTGGCCGGCGTGACCGTAGGCGGACTTGAAGATATCCGCCACCGCCAAATCCGGGTCGGCCGACGGCGTAACGATGATCGCATTCTTACCGGAGGTCTCGGCATTAATAACCATCCGCGGTTTCCAGCCACGGAACAGCTTGGCAGTCTCGGAAGCACCGGTGAGGATCACGGACTCCACATCCGGGTGGCTGACCAGGCGCTTACCGGCCTCGGCCTCGTCGGCGTTGACCAGCTGCACCAGATCCTCCGTGATTCCGGCATCGCGCAGGATACCGATGAAGACCTCTGCGATGCGCAGCACCTGCGGGGCGGGCTTGATGATCACACAGGAACCGGCCGCCAGGGCGGCGAAGATACCGCCCAGCGGGATGGCGATGGGGAAGTTCCACGGTGGGGTGACCACCACGGACTTGTACGGGGTGAACACCGAGCCGCGCACATGGTCCAGCTGGCGGGCGCTCTCCGCGTAGTAGCGGGCAAAGTCGATGGCCTCGGAGACCTCGGGGTCCGTCTCTGCGACGGTCTTGCCGGCCTCGAACACTGCCGCCGAGATCAGCTTCGAACGGTTGTTGGCCAGCGCGTCCGCCGCGCGGTCCAGCAGCTCCGCACGCTCTGCGCCGGTCTTCTGCGACCAGGTTTCGGAAGCCTCGCGGCAACGCGCCACGGCGGCGTCGATAACCGCAGGGTCAGTAACCTCCGGGGTCTGGGCGGGGCCAGGATCGCTGGACGGATCGACGATCTTCAGTGCCCATTCGCGGTTGGCAGGCAGGGTGGGATCAGTATCCGGCTCGTTGACGAAGTTGCCTGGCAGGCCGTCGGACTGGCAGCCCAGCTGCTGAGCTTCTTCCTCCAGTCGGTTCTGGGTGCGGCGCGGACCGGCGAACGTATCCCAGCGGTCGCGCACGGAGTTGCGAAAACGCAGCTCCTGGCCCTGCATGGGGGTCATGCCGGTGATGTCGGTCTCGTCATCCTCCGGGGTGAACAGTGCGTAGAGGAAGTTCTGCTTCGCGCCGTTTTCCTCGAGGCGGCGCACCAGGTAGCTGATGGCCACGTCGAAGTCTTCCTTCTTCACCACAGGGGTGTACAGGATCATCTTGCCGGTGACATCACGCACGGCCTCGGACTGGGCGGGCGACATGCCCTGCAGCATTTCGACGTCCAGCTGGTGCTCCACATTGCGGGCGACCGAGAGCTCGTGGGCCAGCGCCAGGTGGTACAGGTTGTGCGAAGCCACACCGATGCGCAGGTTGTCCGCGTGCTCGGGGTGCAGAACCCAGTCCAGCAGGCGGACGTAGTTCGCATCCACCTCGGCCTTGGTTAGGTAGGGTGCCTGCGGCCAGTCGTGGATCTCGGAATCCACGCGCTCCATGGAAAGGTTGGCGCCTTTCACCAGGCGCACCTTGATCTTCGCTCCGCCCTTGGCGCGACGTTCCTTGGCGAACTCAGCGAGTCGCTGAAGTGCGTCGAAGGTATCGGGCAAGTAAGCCTGCAGAACGATGCCGGCTTCTAGCTCGCGGAATTCTTCCTCATCCATCAGCTCCGTGAAGATTTTGATGGTCAGGTGGAGGTCCTTGTATTCCTCCATATCCAGGTTGATGAACGGGTGCGGGTTGCGCTTCATTGCCTCGCGGTACAGCGGGCGCAGGCGATCCTTCAGGCGCTCGGCGGAGCCTTCCAGATCCCAGTGGTTGAGCTGGCTGACTACGGAGGAAGCCTTGACGGACACGTAGTCCACCCGCGGATTCTTCAGCAGTTCGATGGTGTTATCCAGGCGGCGTTGCGCCTCGGCCTCGCCCAGAACGGCTTCGCCCAGCAGGTTGAGGTTTAGCTGGAAGCCCTTGTCGCGGTAGTCCTCCAGCATCCGATCCAGCGCCTTGGACTCTGCGTCCAGAACCAGGTGGCCGACGGTGGCGCGCAGGTAGGAGCGCGCGATGGGCATAACGATGTTCGGCAGAATCGGAGCAGCGATGGATCCTGCGGTCACTAGGAAGGAATCAACCAGGTTCATGAACCCCGGCACCGGCGCGGTGCGCTTGAAGGGGTGGGCGATCTTGGCGAACTCCTTGGCGGAAACGTGGTTGTCCTCTGGGCGGGCCACGCGGTCGACGAAAGCGAATGTGAACTCCACGCCGTCCGGGTCGTGCACCATGTCCGCCAGCTGCTTGGTGGAGGGCGAGGTTTCCTCGATCTCCAGCCAACGTTCGGCGCGGTGGATGGCCTTGGTGACCACCGCTTCGACATCGGAGCTATCTGGTAGGGGAGTATTAGCCTGGCTATGCAACGCCGACCTCAATTCTTCATTGGTTGGCCAAGGCGCACTGTTGGCCCCTGACCAAGTGGTGTGCAGGGTTTGTTCCCCACCCTAACGATCTGACTTCGTTAGGGCTACCGTGGGGGCTTGTTGTTTGAATCGAGGGTGGTGGCGGGCGGTTTAGGCTGCTTGTGGTGTTGTCCTTACTGCGCTGCCGGGTAGTCCATTGGGGTGCCGGGGCCCAGTGGCAATCCGACCATCCACCAGAGCGCGAAGAACAGGAACCAGCCGACCAGCATGGCGATGGAGTAGGGCAGCGCCAGTGACATCAAGGTACCGATGCCCGCCTTCTTGTAGTAGCGCTGCAGGAACGTCAGAGCCAGGGCGAAGTACGGGCTCATCGGGGTGATGATGTTCGACGGGGAATCGCCGATGCGGAATAGCATCTGGGTGACCTCGGGGGAGTAGCCGACGTACATGAACATCGGCACGACGATGGGCGCCATCAGCGCCCACTGGGCGGAACCAGAGGTAATGAAGAGGTTCACCAGTGCTACCAGGATTACAAAGGCGCCGAAGAGCAACAGCGGCGGCAGATCCGCCTTCTGTAGCAGCTCCGCGCCCTTAATAGCGGTCCAATCACCCAGGTTGGATGCCTTGAACCAGGCCAGGAACTGGGAGACGGCGAAAAACAGCACCATCATCGGCAGCAGGGTCTTCAAACCGCGCGCCATGAAATCCGGAACGTCGCTGGCCTTTGTGATGGACTTAATGCCCAGCCCGTAAACCAGGCCGAGGATCAGGAAGGCAGCGCCGATGGGCACAGCCACTGCGGTGATCAGAGGGCTGGACATCACCTCGCCGTTTTCGCCTTGAAGCGGTGATCCCGGAACGAACAGCAGTGCAAAGTAGATGGCCGTCATGATTATGGCGACGATAGCGGTAGTCCCTAGTGCGCGTGCCTCGTCGGGCTCGAGCCTCAATGCGGCGGTGATCTTCTCCTGCGGTACGTCCCCAGCGAGTGCGTCATCGCCGTCGCGGCCGGTATTGAAGGTGACCTCCGAGTAGTCGATTTCGTCGTGGTCCACCAGCTCCTGGGTACGTTTGTTCATGTACAGCTCCGTCAGTGCCGTGATGATCAGCGCCAACACGACCGCGCTGACGGCTACGAAGAAGTAGTTGGCTAGCGGCGAGACGTGGTATTTGTCATCCACGATGTGGGCCGCCGAGGTGGAGATTCCACCCAACAGCACGTCGGTGATGTTCAGGACCAGCGAGGAGTTAAAACCGGCCGAGGATGCGGCAAAGGCCACCATCGCGCCAACGATCGGGGATCGCCCCACTGCGCGGAAGGCAACGGCGCCCAGCGGAATGAGGATCACGTACACCGCGTCCGAGGCTACGGAGCCCGTCACACCTGCCAGAGCCACTACGAAGGTCAGAAGTTTCGGTCCGACTCTAGAGACGGTTGCGCGTACCACCGCGCTGATTAGGCCAGAATGCTCGGCCACGGCCACGCCCAGCATGACCGTAATAATCAGGCCCAGCGGTGGGAAGGTGACGTAGTTGTCCACCACGCCGGAAAGTATCTCCTTGAGCCCATCAGAACTCAGCAGGTTGACGATCTCTACCTTCTTGCCGCTTTCTGGGTTCGTGGCGCTCAGGCCAAGCTTGTTGAAGATGAAGCTGGAGACGAGCACCAGCCCGCCGAGTATGACGAACAGCCAGAACGGGTCGGGGAGCTTGTTGCCGATCTTTTCGATGCTCCCTAGGAAGCCGCCGGGTTGGTTGCTGTTGTTGTCGGTCTTTGTATCGCTCATGAACTCTTTCTGCCCTCGGGTTGTCGAGGAGGGTAGGGGAGGCGCCTTTCTATTGACGCCGACTTCAACCGGATTAGATTGTGACTTTACAATCTGGCCTCCCTAACGGCAGGAAAGTGGCTTCCTCGTGACAAAAAAGTGAAGCAACGGAGGCGAAAGGTAGGCCACAGCAGTAGTCACATGCGTCACATCAGCCACTCGGGGCTATCTTTGTATCATTAGTTTCGCTACACTGTGTGCTCGTGATCACCTTCGAAAACGTAACCAAAAGCTATATGTCGTCCGGGCGCCCCGCCCTGGATAACGTCACCCTGGAAATCGAAAAAGGCGAATTCGTATTCCTGATTGGCCCTTCCGGCTCTGGTAAGTCGACGTTCCTGCAGCTCATCCTCCGCGAAGAAAAGCTGGATTCCGGCGACCTGCATGTTGCTGGCTACCACGTGAACAAGATCAAGAATCGGGACGTGCCCAAGCTGCGCCAGCGCATCGGCTACGTATTCCAGGACTTCCGCCTGCTGCCGAAGAAGACCGTCTTCGACAATGTTGCCTTCGCCCTCGAAGTGATCGGCAAGAAGCGCTCGGATATTCAGCACCTGGTGCCTGCCGCGCTGAAGACCGTTGGCTTGGACGGAAAGGAAAACCGCTTCCCACACGAACTGTCGGGTGGCGAACAACAGCGCGTGGCGATCGCGCGGGCGTCCGTAAATAAACCCCTTGTTCTGCTGGCGGACGAGCCGACAGGCAACCTGGACCCCGATACCTCGTCCGAGATCATGATGCTGCTTAACCGCATCAACCAGAACGGTACGACCGTCGTCATGTCCACGCACGACGATGTTGCGGTGGATTCTATGCGCAAGCGCGTGATCGAGCTATCGAAGGGCAAGCTCGTGCGCGACGACGAATACGGAATGTACGGCGTGGGCCGCTAGCGCCGCCCTGCAAGCTAAGAGGTTAAAAGGGAAACAATTATGAAGACCAACTTTGTGCTCCGTGAGGCGTTTTCGGGCCTGCGCCGCAACATGACCATGACGATCGCGATGATCATCACCACCTCCATTGCCCTGGCCTTGCTGGCAACCGGCTTTCTGCTGAGCGCGATGACGGAGCGGACGAAGGACATTTACTTCGACCGCATTGAGGTGATGGTGCAGCTGAACGATGAGATCTCTGCTACCGACCCGACGTGCTCCTCTCCCGAATGCTCGGGCATTAAGCAGCAGCTAGAGGGCGACGAAGCGGTGAAGTCCGTGACCTTCCGCAACAAGGAGCAGTCCTACGAGCGCTTTGCGGAGCTCTTCGGGGAGTCCGACCCGCAGCTGGTGGAGCAGACGGAAAAGGATGCGCTGCCGGCTGCCTTCCACATCCGCCTTGCCGACCCAGAGAACACCGCGCCGATCGACGCGCTGCGCGATAACCCGGCCGTGGCTAGTGTGCTGGACCAGGGCGATGATCTGCAGGCGGCGATGCGGAACCTGGATGCGATCCGCAACGCCTCGTTTATCGTTGCTGCGGTGCAGGCCATTGCGGCTATCTTCCTGATTATGAACATGGTGCAGATCACCGCGTACTCGCGCCGCAGCGAGATCAGCATTATGCGCATGGTCGGCGCCTCGCGCTGGTACACCCAGGCTCCGTTTGTGCTGGAGGCCATGGTGGCCGCTCTGGTTGGTGCCGTCCTTGCGGTTGGTGGCATGTTCGCAGCAAAGGTGCTGGTGGTTGATCGTGCCCTGAAGGCCGTATACGACCAGCAGTTGGTGGGTCGCGTGACAAACAGCGATTTGTGGCTGGCCGCGCCGTTCGTTGTGCTGGTCGGCATGGCAGTTGCAGCGGTGACCGCGCAGGTGACATTGCGCTGGTACGTGAAGAACTAGCGCTCGTAAGCATTTTCGCTCGGGAGAGCGCTCGGTGGTAGTGTGTGGCTGTCATGGCAGCAAAAAAGAGCACTCCCACCGATTCGGGGAAATCGAAGGGGAAAAAGGGTAAGCCCCAGAAGGGGCAAAAAGGTACAGGTCAGAAGGGGACTGGCCAGATCGTCGTTGCCACCAACCGCAAGGCGCGCCACGATTACCACATCATCGATACCTACGAATGCGGTGTGGTTCTGGTGGGTACGGAAGTTAAGTCTTTGCGGGAGGGCAAGGCTTCTCTTGTGGACGCCTACGCCACCATCGACGAAGGTGAGGTCTGGTTGCGTGGACTTCACATCCCGGAGTACTCCATGGGGCACTGGACGAACCACAGCCCCCGCCGTACCCGCAAGCTGCTGCTGCACCGCCGGGAAATCGACTCGCTGATGGGCAAGGTTCGCGACGGAAACAACACGTTGGTTCCGCTGCAACTGTACTTCGTTGCCGGCAAGTTGAAGGTTGAGCTGGCGCTGGCGCGCGGTAAGCAGGAATACGATAAGCGCCAGGACATCAAGCGTCGCACTGAGGAGCGCGAGATCACGCGCGATCTGGGTCGCCGGATTAAGGGGATCCAGGGCTAGGGGCGGTAACGCATAGGAGGCGCCTATTGAACGGGTCTTCGCGTTTTGATATTTTCAGGCCTGTGAAAAATGTCGACGTCGAGCACTGGTCCCTGAAGCACCCCGAGTTCGGGCTGCTTGAACTGTTTATCGGCGAGCCGGATGCACTGCGGGAAATCGATCCCGACTTCCCCGCGTCCGAAAAGAAAACCGACGCGGAAAACAGCGCCGAGCCGGAGGCGGAAGAGGGAGCTGAAGGTGATGTGGGGGACGAGGGGGCGTCCACAAAAGAAGGTAGCGAGAAGCTCCACAAGAAGCTGGCAGAGAGACTAGACGACCTCGATAAGAACCGTCAGCTACTCGTGCGTCGTGACGGGGTAACGATCGCAAGGTACAAGAGCCTCGAGAATCAAAAGATTGACCTAGGCAAGACCGAGGCGACCGTTAAGTCTGGAAAATATGGCGGTGAGATGACGCTCAGCGCGCCGTACCTGGGGTGGACGTCGAACTTCCTGGATAGCTGGATGATCGAGGTCAAGGTAAAGGACGACGAAGGGGTGGTGAACTTCGACCCGCCTGGGGGCTCGCGGGCAGCGAAGCGCTGGGAGGCGATGGAGGAGTCGCCGTTCAAGCGCTGGTTTTACCCGCTGATTACCGGGCTGGGGAAAGGCGGTTGGGCGCTGGCAGTGATCGTGCTGGGGCCGTTGGTTTCCAAGCTGATTGCATGGCTGCTGAGCTTCCTGCCGGACTGGGATATCAACATTCCGTGGCCGGACATTAATCTGCCGTCGATCCCGTGGCCGGACATTAATTTGCCCTCCATTCCATGGCCGGATATCAACCTTCCTTCGATCCCGTGGCCGGATTGGCACATGCCCGAATGGATGGAGCCGATTCTGCGCGTGGTGGCATTCATGGCGGATTACAGCAAGGTGTGGGTGCCTGTGGTGATCGGCATTGCGGTCGGTCTGATGGCGGTGAAAAACAACAAAAAGTCCAAGGAGCGCAAGGCGAAGTGGCGAGACGAGCAGACGGATTCTTGAATCAGCACCACACGCGGGTGTAAGGTTAGACTTCCTGTTGTACAAGCGTTTCCGCAGCAGGAATCACGGGGTCGACTTGGTTTCGACTTTGTGCATTGAGCCAGGGGAAGCGTGCCGGTGAAGGCAGACGACCACCGATTTTAAGCGTCGCTGCGAATTTATAAGCGCCGAGAATACTCAGCGCGACTACGCCCTCGCTGCCTAATTACAGCGACCGCGTGTCTGTCAGCCCGGGGATGTCCCTGACCCGGTAGCTGGCATCGACTTAAGGGACTTGCTGCACGGCTTTGTTGCTTGGGCTGTGTGGGACACCTTTCGAGCAACTGGGCCCATCATCCAGGCTGGTTCGTGAGCGCTGGAGGGTCGAGCAGAGGTCACGTGCGAACTGCGCACGGAGAAGCCCTGGCGAGGTCGCAAAGGACCCGGGTTCAATTCCCGGCGGCTCCACCAAACGCATTACCCCAGTTCAGAAATGAGCTGGGGTTTTGCCGTGCTCGATTAACAAGCTGGAATTGGAATGCCATCCGCTTTCAGATATTTAGGGAGAAAGCCATAATGTGCTTCCCAAACATGGTGCTGGTTTAGTTTATTATGCAGGGGGTTACCAGTTTCGACCCTCCGATCTAGGGCAACCGCGCATCGTTCAGCGGCTAGCTTAGAAGTGAACGCCCCCACTAGTTCTGGGTCAAAATCGTCTGCTCTTCTTTCTTCCTCCTGGGCAGGTCCAGATCGGAAAACCAGAAAGATTACATCGGAAGGGAGTTTTCTGAGTAGGGGCCTATACCAGTCTTTAATGGTTACTTCTTCAATCCAGCAGCTGTACATTTTTGATTCTACATATTCGGCCATTGCGTCTGCTTGTTTTCGATTACGTGCAACACCGACGAAGTCTTCTTGAAGAGTTTCTTTTTGGTGAGAGAAGAGTGCGAGCACGCTCGGGTATGCAGCTTTAAGCATGGAGCCTCCTCAGGCTCTATAGGAAGTGCGAATTGCATGAGTATTGATAGCGGAATTATAGATTCCATCGTTGGAAGGGGTGGCTAATTCGAGGAGAGGGGTGGGACTCATCGGTTAGACTTGCCCGCATGGTAGCGCCCGAGACACAACCGCAGCCCAGCTGGCGCTTTGCCGGGACCTTCCGGCCGTATCAACAGCGCATCCTCGAACGCTTCGATGACCTGAAACAGGATCGCCGTATCCACGTCGTGGCCGCGCCTGGATCGGGCAAGACGATTCTCGGCCTGGAACTTATCTGCCGCCTCGGCAAACCAGCCCTGATCCTGGCTCCCACCATCACCATCCGCGACCAGTGGATCGATCGTTTTGCAGCGCACTTCCAACACAACGGCGCATCGAACCCGCGGGAGTGGTGTTCCACCTCGCTACACAACCCGGCCTTCCTGACGGTCATCACCTACCAGGCGCTGTACTCCGCATACACCCAGGCGCTCGACGAGGAAACGGGGGAGGACTTCGCGGACCTCGACATCCTGGACGCAGTCCGCGACATCGGAACGGTGTGCCTCGACGAAGCACACCACCTGCGCTCCCAGTGGCACCGCGCCCTGACAGCCTTCATGGAACAGCTGGGCCGCCGAAAAGCAGTGCCCAACACCATCGCGCTCACGGCTACCCCGCCGTACGATTCCACCCCCAGCGAATGGCAACGCTATGAACAGCTGTGCGGCCCTATCGACGAGGAAATCTTCGCCCCCGAACTCGTGGCCGCCGGTAACCTGTGCCCGCATCAGGACTACGTCTACGTTACGAAGCCCAGCCAGGAAGAAGAGCAGGAAATCGCCGAGCTGCGCCGGCGTGGCAACGAAGTGCTAGTGGACCTGCAACGGCAGGGGATTTTGGCGCAACTGGCGGAGGATCTCGGCCAACTCACGGACGAACAGTTGCAGGTGGCCCTCGACGACGAGGAGAATTTCTACGCCCTCAAAATCCTTCTTGCCGCTGCTGGGTACCCGATAGCGCCGCATATCCAGGCGATACTCAGCGAAAAGCGCCCGGAACTCGCCGGCGAGCTGGGGCTGCAGTTCGTCATCGATCACCCCGACTTCTTCCGCGCCAGCTCTTCAGTGGCCTCCGCTCTGCGGGCCAACAATCTGCTGAACAAGGGGAGGATTTCCGTCACCGGGGAGACGAAGGTCAACAGGATCCTCACCCACTCCGCGGGCAAGGTCCGCGCCGTCAGCGATATTGCCGAAGAAGAAGTCTCCGCGATGTCCGACAGTCTGCGCCTGGTGATCCTCGCGGATTACGTACAGCGGGATTACCTGTCCAGCGTGGGCAGCGACGATGCCCTGGTCCACGTGGGCGTCATCCCCATCTTCGAAGCACTGCGACGGCGCGTAGGCGGTACCGCAAGGATCGCCGCCATCAGTGGTTCGGTGATCGTCATCCCGCGCTCGGCGCTGGACGAGGTGAAACGCTTCGCGGTGGACCTCGATGGGGAAGTCACCGCCACCAAGAACCTCAACGACGAGTATGTGGAGGTGCGCTTTTCCTGCGGCACGCGGGTATCCGTCCCCGCCATTACCCGCGCCTTCCAGGAAGGACTGTTTACGATCCTGGTGGGCACCGCCGCCTTGCTGGGAGAGGGGTGGGATTCACCGTGCGCCAACGCGCTCATCATCGCCAGCTCCGTGCGCGCGTTTATGCTGACCAACCAGATGCGCGGCCGGGTGATTCGCGTGGACCCCGCCGTTCCGGATAAGACCGCGAATATCTGGCACATCGCGACGTGCGAACCGAGCCAAGGTGCCGGGCGCGGGGCATGGCTCGACCAGGCGGTACAGAGCGGGGCGCAGGCGCTGAACGTCGGTACAGGGGAGTCCCTGGACGTGCTGGGCTCGCACGACGTGCGTTCGCTGCAGAAGCGCTTCGAGGCCTTCGTCGCGCCGCGTGCCGATGCGCCAGTGATCGAGAACGGCTTCGAGCGCTGCTTCGCCGAGCCACCCCTGCGCGCCTACCGCAGCATCGATGCCGCCAACGAACAGATGCTGGCCCGAGCCTTCCGCCGGGACCTAATGCGCAACCAATGGCTAGAGGCCCTAGGCATGGGGAATGTGCCGGATGGCCAGCCCTACGAAATGCAGTTCAACATCGATGTCGAAAAGCCCACATCGGCCGGAGTGGTGCCTTACCTGGACGTCATCCTGGGCTACATCTTCTTCCTCGCGGTCATGTTCGGCCTGGCAGTGGGGCGCGTTCTTCCGCACCTCCCGGTCGGGGGCCAATGGCTGGCGTTCGGGGTGCTTGCGCTGCTCGGCGGTGCGGCGGCACTGATGCGCACCCGGAAGGTCCAACAACTGACGGATACCAGCAAGCGCCTGAAAGCCGAGGCCACGGCGCTGGCACGCACGCTGAGCGCCCTCGGCTTGATCGAAACTCGCAGCCTCATGGCCATCGTCGACGAAGGGGCTGTCGGGGCGAATGTGCGCCTGTCCGGCGGGACCTTCGCCGAAAGGAAGCTTTTTGCGGACGCCATGACCCAGCTATCTGGGGAAGTCCGCAACGCGCGCTATCTGATTACGCCCGCGCATCAACCCCACATCCGCGGAATCTTCTGCGCTCAGTCGGTACCTGATGTGATCGGTACGCGCCGGGAGAACGTGGATGAATTCGTGGGGCAGTTAGAGCGTGTGGGGCTGCCGATGCGGGCGGTGTACACCCGCAATCCGGAAGGGCGGGAGTTTTTGCTGCAGGCGCGAAAGCTCAGCGGGTCTAATATTGCAGCCCGCCTGACAAAGCAGACACGGCGCTACGGACGGTAGCTACTGTTGGGATTTCCTATTGTCTGGCCCCTCACACTACTCTAAGGTGCATGAACGCAGTCCTCGTTGCCGTCGTCGTCATGCTGGCTCTCGCCCTGCTTCGGGTGCATGTGGTGTTGGCGCTGTTCATCGGAGCTCTTATCGGTGGTCTCCTTAGCGGCCTTGGCCTCGATGCCACGATGGTGGCATTCCAAGAAGGTCTTTCCGGCGGTGCACAAATTGCACTGAGTTATGCCCTCCTTGGCGCCTTCGCGATGGCCGTAGCCAGCGCAGGACTGCCCAAGCTTTTGGCAGATTCGATCCTGGGACGACTGGGCGTCACAAACGAAGAAACAAAGAGTCGCGCCGTCGCCGCAACGAAATGGCTGATGCTGGCGGGCATCCTCGCAATGGCCGTGATGAGCCAGAACCTTATCCCCGTGCACATCGCGTTCATTCCGCTGATCATCCCGCCGCTGCTGAGCGTCTTTAATAAGCTGCAGCTGGACCGCCGCCTAGTCACCTGTATCCTGACGTTCGGCCTGATCACCACGTATATGTGGATACCGCTGGGCTTCGGTTCGATCTTCCTGAACGACATTCTGATGGCCAACATCTCCAAAGCGGGTATGAACACCGACGGCATCAACGTGATGTCGGCAATGGGCATCCCGGCGCTGGGCATGCTCTGTGGCCTGATGGTGGCGGTGTTTTTTACGTACCGCAAGCCTCGTACGTACGAGGATCGTCCGATCACGGATGCCGGGACCACATCGGACGAGGAGATCTCCCGCTACAAGATCTTCGTTTCCATCATCGCGATTATCGCGACCTTCGCCGTGCAGGTAGTTATGCAGTCCATGGATATGGAGGCTAATTCGCTTCTGATCGGCGCCCTGGTGGGCTTGACGATCTTCATGGGTACCGGCGCAGTTGATTGGAAGAAGGCCGACGATGTCTTCACCGCTGGCATGCGCATGATGGCCTTGATCGGCTTCATTATGATCACCGCTCAGGGCTTCGCCGAAGTCATGAAGGCTACCGGCGAGGTCGAAAGCCTGGTCAACACCTCCGCCGATCTGTTCGCGGGCAACAAGGCCGCCGCCGCGCTGGTGATGCTGCTGGTCGGCTTGGTGGTCACCATGGGCATTGGCTCTAGCTTCTCCACCCTGCCGATTGTCGCAACGATCTACGTGCCTTTGTGCGCGTCGATGGGCTTCTCGCCGCTCGCTACTGTGGCGATCGTGGGTACTGCGGGTGCTCTTGGTGACGCCGGATCCCCGGCCTCCGACTCGACCCTAGGCCCCACGTCGGGTCTGAACGCGGATGGCCAGCACGACCACATCCGGGATTCCGTGATCCCGACGTTCCTGCACTTCAATATTCCGCTGCTGATCGCCGGCTGGGTCGCGGCGATGGTTCTATAGCGAAGCCGCGCGCTCCAGCCGCGCTGTAGCGACTTAGTAGCGCACCACTAGGTTGCGCGCGTCCGTCGGCCCCAGCAGGATCTCCGGCGCCAGACCGAAGTTGGTCCAGCGGGTACGGCTGGCCCAGTCCAGAGCCTCCTCACCCATGTTGTGACGGAAGTTCACGGCAATGCCGTCGGAGTAAAAGCGCAGCTGCGTGGCGCCGGTGGGCCAGTTCTTCGCCGCCGGAGTCTCCAGGAAAACCGCGTGGGTATCCAAGTCCGGCTTATCGCGGTGGGCGCGGTGGGTGTGGCCCGCCAGCACCAGCTTCACGCCCGGGGCTGCTTGGATCATCTTCTGCAGTCGGATCAAATCCGGGTCGCGCAGGATGAAAGCAGGTCCGGCGGCGTTCGACCAGCCGGCTTCGCGCGTCATGGGGTGGTGCAGCATCAGAACGGTCGGTTTGTTTGGATCGCGGCGCAGGAAGCCCTCGATCTGACGGAACTGCTGTGGCTCGATCCGCCCGCCGGACTTATCCAGCTCCGTGGAATCGATGCCGATCACGCGCACGCCCGCGGGCTCCAGGTCCATCATCCAGGCCTGCTGGCGGGGTTCGAAGACATCGCCGAAGGGGTCGAAGTGCTCCTTGCCATAAGGAGTAGCAGTCTCGTATCCAGAGGAACCGTCCGCCTTGTGCGGGCGGTCGTGGTTGCCACGGGTCACGCGCCATGTGCCGGAGAACTTGTCCAGCATCTCCTTCGCACGACGGACCTCGGCCGGGCGGGCTTCGCTGGTCACATCGCCGTTGACAAACAGGTGCGTGGCTCCGTAAGCCTCGGCGGTCTGAATCACTGCGTCTAGGCACACCTCCGGGTAGGGTGCAGATTCTGGATTAGGTACCGCCGGTGGTGGAAAGCCATCGAACCACAGACCATCTTGGGCCTCACCCATGTGCACGTCGTTTGCCACAATGACGGTCTGCAGCAGGTCACCGGAAAGACGTGGCAGGGTGGTGAACTCCCGCTTGTTCTCCTGGAAGTAATTGTGCGTCGCGTTGGCTTCGACACCGTGGGAGGAAGCGCTGAAACGATACGTCGTCTCGGGCTGCAGTCCTTCGACCGTCATGATGTGGAAGAAGGTGTTCTTCTCCGAGCGCACGATCTTCGTATCCTGCGGGTTGTCCTCCGGCCATACGCGCAGCGTGCCTTCGGTCGGCATGCCCACGGGGCGTTCTGCGATGCTGACCTTCGCATCCCACGTCAGCCAGCTGATCGTCACCGAATCCTCCGTGACAGTCACGACCTGCAGGTCGCCGGCCAGGAACTTGCCCTTCGGGCCGGAGCCCTTGCGGCCCATCACCCAACCGGTCTCGGAGCTACCGATGTTGCTTGGGGTGTAGCTGGCCGAGCTGGCCATATTCGGCGTACTCGCCGAACCCAGCGCCGAGCTACCGGTCAGCCCGCTGCCCGCGAGGTCGCTACCGGCCAGGCCGGAACTGCCCGCACCCGTGCCTGGAGCAGCACCCGCATTGGCAAGCGGCCCCACCACGAAGGCTGCAGAACCGGCGCTGAAGCCTAGTGCTTTGAAGAATCGGCGTCGAGAAAAAATACCTTTACTGCCCATGAGCGCACAGGGTAAAGGGCGTGCGTGACGAACAGCCGGCCTCGAGGCAGCGGGCAGGGAAAGGTCGGGCGAATACTGGGTTAACGGCTAATTAATCTTCTGCTCGTGACCCGCCCAGGCCTCTTCGCGCAGCGCGTTCTTGCGGACCTTGCCTGTGGAGGTACGGGGGAGTTCGTCCAGAATCCGCACGTCGCGGGGAACCTTGTAACCGGCGATGTGGGCGCGGCAGTGGGCGATCACGGCCTCTTGCACGGCGGACTGATCAGCGTCGCGGGCCTCCGGGCGCAGAACCACGTAGGCGCGTGGGCGCTCGCCCCACTTCTCGTCCGGCACGCCGATCACCGCGCAGTCGGAGACGTCGGGGTAGCTGATCACGGCCTGCTCGACCTCGATCGTAGAGATGTTCTCGCCGCCGGAAACCACCACGTCCTTCGCGCGATCCATCAGCTGGATATAACCGTTGGGGTGCATCACGCCCAGGTCGCCGGTGTGGAACCAGCCGCCGCGAAAGGCGTGCGCAGTGGCCTCTTCGTCATTGAAGTAACCGGCCATAATGCCGTTGCCGGTCAGGATGATCTCGCCCAACGTTGCGCCGTCGGCGGGCACGTCGACCAGCGCCTCGTCCTGGCTTTCAGTTGGCTGGATTACGCGCACGTCCTCGTTGGTGATAGAGGCCACGCCTTGGCGCGCCTTCAGCACCGCGCGACGGCGAACCGTCATGTCCTCCCATTCGGGCTGCGCTTCGCAGACGGTGAAAGGCCCATAGCTTTCGGTCAGGCCGTACACGTGGGTGACCTCCACTCCGATGTTCTCGCAGCGGGTGATGGTCGTCGGGCTCGGCGGTGCGCCTGCGGTGGTTACTCGGAGGTTCGTCACGCGCCGCTTGTTTTCGTCGTCGACCAGGGTGTTCAGTACAGCCGGTGCGCCGCAGAGGGCGGTCACGCCCTCGGTGCGGATCAGTTCCCACATTTCCGGGCCCCGTACCGCGCGCAGTGCCACCTGGGTTGCGCTGACGGCTATTGCTGCCCAACCGGTGCACCAACCGGAACAGTGGAACATCGGCAGTGTCCATAGGTACACCGTGTCGTGGTTGAAATGCTGCGTGTGCGCTTGCCCCAGCGCGTTCAGGTACGCGCCGCGGTGCGTGTAGATCACACCCTTGGGCTTGCCCGTCGTGCCGGAGGTGTAGTTAATCGCGATCGTCTCGTTCTCATCGCGCACGCGGTAGGGCAGTGGCTCTTCGTCGCGGTGCCCTGCCAGGTAAGCGCTAAAGATCTTTACTAGTGACGCCCCCTGCGGGTCAGTATCTGCCCTTTCAACCTGGGGTTCTACGCCTTCCTTGTCGGCGATGTACACGGCCCGGCGCAGGTCGCGCTCGCTACTATCGAGGATGGGGTCGATTAGTTCTTTTTCACCGATAAGCACGTCGATGGAAGCGTGGTCGAGGATGTGGTTGACCTCTGCCGGGGCCAGGCGGGTGTTGATCGGCACCGTGACCGCGCGTGCCAGTGGCACGGCGAACTGCGCTAGTAGCGCCTCGTAGCTATTGGAGGCGAGGATGCCCACCCGGTCGCCTTCAGCGACGTGGTCGGCGATCAGTGCGTGGGCGAAGGCTTGTGCATCGGCGTTGAATTCGGCAAAGGTGATGCGTCGCGGTCCGTCGACCGCGGCTACCTTGTTGGAGTGAACCTGTGCGGAGCGCTGGAGGAAGCGCAGGGGAGTAAGGGGAGCGTTCAGGCCGTGCTGTGAAGCGAAAGTCATGCCCGCGACTGTAATTCAGATCACTAAAACCTGTGTGGGATTTGAAGAATTTGAGCTTTGATACCGTGGGAAGGGATGAGGTATTCACGATCTGTTAAGGAAATTGTTGGTTCGCAAATGTCTCGTCGCGCTGGCGCTGCAGCGGTCGCGCCCGCACAGGAGAGCCCGGGCAGCAAGCTCACGCGCATCTCCGTTGATGGAAAAGATGTAGATCC
This sequence comes from Corynebacterium macclintockiae, assembly GCF_027570165.1. Classification (NCBI taxonomy): domain Bacteria; kingdom Bacillati; phylum Actinomycetota; class Actinomycetes; order Mycobacteriales; family Corynebacteriaceae; genus Corynebacterium; species Corynebacterium macclintockiae. Next base: position 7,490 of record NZ_JAKMUV010000010.1, on the reverse strand, counting down.
CAAGCTGTTTTCCCCAGTCCGTTGCAAGCTGGATGAAGACGATGGCCGCAAGGTGCTGGAAGTTGACTTCGGTATCGACGACGACCACGCTGGCTCGGCCACGGTGAAGCGTAAGGGTGACGCTTATGTTGTCGAAGGAAACCCGGTGGAGGACGACTCGAACCGCACGATCGCCCTATCTGTGGAGTTCACCTGCGCCAACTAAAACGCTGGAGCTAGGGCGCCCCGCAACTAGAGTGCACTGCGCCACGGGTTCTTTGTATCGACGAGGAATTTCTCCACGTCCTCCGGGCGCGCCCGAAGGGTGGGGTCGAAGTCCAGGTATGCTTTGGTTTCCCGAGCGATCAGGCCAGACAGGATCAGCAGGCCAACCAGGTTCGGCAAGGCCATCAGTCCGTTGGCGATGTCTGCGAAGGTCCAGGCCAATCCGATCTCCGTCGTAGCGCCGACGAAAACCACGCAGGTGAACAGCATTCGGTAAGGCAGGGAGGCCCAGGGTCCGAAAGCACGTTCCGCGTTGCGCTCGCCGTAGTAAGACCAGCCCAGGATCGTGGAGAATGCGAAGAACACGATCGATAGGGAGACGATGGTGCCGCCCCACTCCGAGCCGATTCCCTTGCTAAAGGCCTGCGCCGTCATGTTTGCTGCATTGTCCTCGCCCGTGTCCCACACACCCGTGGTGATGATCACCAGGCCAGTCATGGTCACCACAATGATCGTGTCGATAAAGGTCTGAGTCATGGAGACCAATCCCTGGCGTACAGGGTGGGTGGTCTTTGCCGCTGCTGCGGCAATTGCGGCCGAACCCATACCGGATTCGTTTGAGAAGATGCCGCGGGCCACACCCATCTGCATAGCCAGCATGATGCCGGACCCTAGGAATCCACCGGTGGCAGAGGTTCCCGTGAAGGCGTCACTAAAGATAAGGCCGAAAGACTCCGGGATCTCGCTAGCGTGCAACCCCAGCACGACGAAACCGCCGACGATATAGATAAGAATCATCAGCGGCACGAAGGCCGAAGTGACCTTGCCGATCGAGCCGATGCCACCCAGCAACACCGCGCCGACTAGCACGAACATCACCGCGCCGGTGACGGTGGGGCTGACGTTGAACGTGTCCTCTAGACCCGCGGCCACAGCGTTGCCCTGGGTGAGGTTTCCGATGCCGAACGAGGCGATGATGGCCGCGATGGTGAAGAACCACGCCAGGAACGTGCCCAGACCGCCCGGAATGCCCAGCGACAGGTAGCGCTGTGGGCCACCGGAAACCTGGCCTTTCGAATCGGCCACGCGGAAGCGAACACCCAGGAAGGCCTCCGAATACTTCGAGGCCATACCCACCAAGCCGGTGACCCACATCCAAAACAGCGCGCCGGGACCACCGACGGAAATTGCAGTAGCCACACCCACAATATTGCCCACGCCGACGGTGGCAGCCAGAGCCGTTGTGAGCGCCTGGTACTGAGTGATGTCGCCTTCGCCGCCTTCGTCATCGCGGTCGATGAGTGCGTGCCGCAGTGCCACGAATAGCTTGCGGAACTGCACGCCGCCTAGGCGGAACGTCAGCCACAGGCCAGTGAGCAGCAACAGTGGGATAAGTAGCCACTGGCTCCAGACAAACTGGTCGATCTTATCCAGATAGTTCTGGAGGGACTCGGCGAAGGAAACGTCTTGCATGAACTACAGAGGGTACGCCGGTGGTAGGGAGAGGTGAAATGTTTTCACAAAAATCTCAGCAAAATTGGCTACCGCGCAGCCGCGCGTTAAAGAGTCGTCAAGGGGGGCGTTGAACGGGTGCAAGAGCGCTGAAAAAAGCCGCGGAATCGGGCACGATAAATGGTGAGCTGCAAGAAAATGCTTTCAGCCCTTTCAGGCACCGACCGAAGGAAAGAATATGCACCCACGCGCTGGCCAGCCCGCCACCCCCGACGACCTAACCGACATTCCCGCCCTGCTGGAGGCCTACTCCGCCAAGGTTCCCAACCTGGACGATCCGGGCCAGCGCGTAAGCTTCGGTACCTCCGGCCATCGTGGCAGTGCCTTCGACGGGGCTTTCAACGAAGCACACATTCTGGCCACCACTCAGGCCATCGTCGATTACCGCCGTGAACAGGGCATTAACGGCCCCCTGTTTATCGGCCGCGACCCGCACGCACTGTCCGAGCCCGCCGAGGCCACCGCGCTTGAGGTCCTGGCCGGCAACCGGGTGACCGTCAAGGTGGACCAGGAGCGTGGCTTCGTTCCCACCCCGTCCATCAGCTTCGCAATCCTGGAGCACAATAAGCAGCTGCCCGGCGGCCCGGAGGGTACCGATGCTGGCCGCGTCGACGGCATCGTCATCACCCCTTCCCACAACCCGCCACGCGACGGTGGCTTCAAGTACAACCCGCCGACCGGTGGCCCTGCGGATACCGACGCCACCAGTTGGATCGCCCGTCGCGCCAACGAGTACCTGGATGCTGATCTGGCTGGAGTGCAGCGCTCCACCTCGACCGAGTTGGTAGAAAACCACGATTTCCTGGGCAACTACGTCGCCGCTCTGCCGGAGGTTATCGACCTCGAGGCCATCCGCAGCGCGGGCGTGCGCATCGGCGCCGACCCGATGGGTGGTGCCTCCGTCGCCTACTGGGAGCGCATCGCCGACGTGCACGGCCTCGACCTCACCGTCGTCAATCCGACGATCGACCCCGCCTTTGGCTTCATGACCTTGGACTCCGACGGCAAGATCCGCATGGATTGTTCTTCGCCGTCCGCGATGGCCTCTCTGGTCGATGCGGTCGCCGGCGCCGGTGGGGCTTCGTACGACATAGCCACTGGTAATGACGCTGATTCCGACCGCCACGGAATCGTCACGCCAGATGCAGGCCTGATGAACCCGAACCACTACCTTGCCGTCGCCATCGAGTACCTCTTTAGCCACCGCGAGAACTGGCCGCAGGATGCCGCCGTGGGCAAGACCCTGGTGAGCTCCTCCATGATCGACCGCGTGGTGGCCCGCATGGGGCGCAACCTGATGGAGGTGCCGGTCGGGTTCAAGTGGTTCGTGCCGGGCCTGGTCAACGGATCCGTGGGCTTTGGCGGAGAAGAATCCGCAGGTGCTTCCTTCCTCCGTCGCAACGGGCAGGTCTGGTCGACCGATAAGGACGGCATTATCGCTGACCTGTTGGCGTCCGAAATAAAAGCAACGACCGGCAAGAGCCCATCCGAGCGTTACAAGGAGCTAGCCGAGGAGCTCGGGGCGCCGCAGTACAAGCGCATCGATGCGCCGGCGAACCGTGAACAGAAGGAGCGGCTGAAGAAGCTCAGCGCCAGCGACGTGGAAGCCACCGAGCTGGCGGGGGAGAAGATCCAGGCGATTCTGACCGAGGCGCCGGGCAATGGCGCGGCCATCGGCGGTGTGAAGGTGACCACGGATAACGCCTGGTTCGCCGCCCGCCCGAGTGGCACGGAGGACAAGTACAAGATCTATGCCGAGTCCTTCAACGGTGCCGAGCACCTGGACCAGGTGCTGGAGGAAGCACAGGTCGTTGTCGACGGGGTGCTGGGATAGTTCTCACTCGGCAGTGGCGGACAGGGGGGGGCTGGCGGCAGCCCTAGCCCTGCCGGAGCCCCTTGCTGCTGCCCTCGCTGCGCGTATACGGATTATTTCGGGGTCGATTCAGGGTTTTCCCAGACTACTGCGATAGTGTAACGCGCAGTAGACACGTCACCATCTGTTGAAAGGAAAGCTCAGTGAGCCAGAAAATTAAGTCCCCTAATGCTTCTAAAGGGGGCAACGGCTTCCTGTGGGGAATCATCGCGATCCTCGTTATCGCAGCCGTAGCCATTGGCTTTATCGTGTACAACAACCAGAAGCACAAGGTGGACAACATCACCCTGCCGGATGACAAGGTGAATGTGAAGATGACTGCTAAGGACAGCATCGTCACCCTGGAGCCCGAGAACGCCGGGAACGACGTTCCGACTGTTGAAGTTTTTGAGGACTTCAGCTGCCACTACTGTGCAGAGTTGGAAACCGCGTCCAGCGAAGACGTGAAGAAGGCGCTGGAAGACGGGAAGGTGAAGGTACAGTTCCGCTTCATGAACTTCCTGGACCGTGGCGATGAAACCGGCCCCTCGACCCGTGGCGCCGCCGTGGCCTGGGAAATTGCCAAGACGGGTGACGTGGATGCCTTCTGGAACATCCACCGCTTGATGATGGAAGAGCAGTCCACCGTTACCCGTGATTGGGACTGGGATGACCTGGCCAACGCTGCGGAAAAGATGGGCGTAGATGATGGTGTGGTTGGCAAGATCCGCGACAAGTCCATTAAGGACGAAGGTGCGAAGATCTCCCGTGCAAACGACAAGGAAGTTGAGAAGCGAGAAGGAAATGTTTCCTCGCCGCTGCTTTACAAGAATGGTAAGAAATTTGATCCGCCAGTGAACGAGAAGCGGGAGATGCAATCCTGGGTTCCGGTAGCGCTGGAAGGCAAGTAGTTTCCCGCCGGGTGAGTAGTCACGGAGCATCAGAGCTGTGGCGCCACCCAGGGGCACCTGGCGATTTGGAGAACTTAATTCCAGTGTTGTAGCTTTAGATCCGTTCGCTTCTCAGGGATTTCTTTGAAGGAAATCGCTCGGATAGCAACGGGGCTATGGCGCAGCTGGTAGCGCACCACACTGGCAGTGTGGGGGTCACGGGTTCGAATCCCGTTAGCTCCACAGAACACAGAGCCCTGGTCGGTAACGACCAGGGCTCTGTTATGTATGTGGGTCATTGTGAGAGTTAAAGTGCTCCTATAACTTGACTGGGTGTATAAGCGCGAAGCCTGGACAGTTTGACCATCGGGGTAGTCTGGAGCGTGCCGGAGATTCCTATGGTGTACGTCTAGATTTTCGAGTGGGGGAGCTGTAACAATATGGGTATGAGCGGTGCACTGATTAATTTGCACATCGATGATGAGCAAAAGAGACGGCTGGATAGATTGTCCAAGCGAACGGGACGGTCCAGTTCTTTCTATGTTCGTGAAGCATTGGGGGCACATCTCGCGGAGCTTGAGTACCTCTACACCTTGGAGGATGAAGCCACTCAAATCCGCAGGGGGGAACTTGAGACCGTTTCGCTGACTGACTTGGAGGCCGAATGTGACCTGGGAGATTAGATTTTCTCCCCGTGCGGCCAAAGCATATAAGAAGTTAGATAAGCAGAATAGAAGTCGCGTCAGCCAGCTGTTGAGAGAAGTGTCGCGGCTTCCAAATCCTCGATCGCGTGGCAAAGCGCTTTCCGGGAACAGGATTGGTTTATGGCGATGGAGGGTGGGGGACCTTCGGATTATTGCCGATATCGTAGACGAGAGCATTGTCGTTGTCGTCGTCGATCTAGGGCATCGGTCGAAAATCTATAAAGGTTAATCCGCTTGAGTGGGGATCCCTGTCTGGGTAAGCACGACTGAAGCAAATCCACCGTGCTAGTCTAGTTCTATTGGAAACTGCCCAGTTCAGGAGCGTACAGCGAACCCAATGTAGGTTCACCACATGTCGGAGAATTCTAGGTTTAGATAGGTCGGGTCGCGAGGGCGTCAGAAAACAGAGAGAGCGAGCACATGAACGGTCTAGGGGCAACGAAGCGCTTCGGCTACACCTTCCTAGTGCTGTCTACGATCGGGCTGATTTTTTCCGCGCTGATCATGCACGACAAGCTGCAGATGGCGCTGAATCCCGACTTTAAGCCGGCCTGCACCTTCAACGAGGTGATCTCTTGTACGGACGTGATGGCCTCGGATCAGGCGTCCGCCTTTGGTTTCTCTAACCCGTTCATCGGGCTGATCGGCTTCCCTGTGATGATGACCCTCGCGGTGATGCTGATCGTGGGGGCCAAGCTGCCGCGTTGGATGTGGTACTGCATCCTGGCTGGGCTGGCATTGGGCGTGGTGTTTGTGCATTGGCTGGCCTACGCTGCGGTTTACTCGATTGGCGCGCTGTGCCCTTACTGCATGGCCGTGTGGGCAGCGATCCTGCCGATGTTCGTGATGACGTTGGTGCACATCCAACGCGAGCAGCGGCGCGAGGCGGGGGAGGACGTGCCACACACCGCACTGGGCTTGCCGCTGGTGGTCGTTATCGCCTGGTACCTCGCATTTACCGCGCTGATCCTGGACCAGTTCTTGTTCTAGTCCCGCCACCACGCGTCGCGGGGTGTGACTGGCAGGTGTCGCTTGTGGCGCGAACGGAACCATAGCCCCTCGATGTGTTCCGCGACCTGCGGGTCGAAGTCGGCCGCGCCGTTGGTGCTTTCCAGGTAGTCATCCAGCTGCGCGTACGTTACGCCCAGTGCTTCTTCGTCGGGCAGGGCGGGGCGGTCTTCCTCAAGGTCCGCGGTTGGCACCTTCTGCCACGTGCTGTCCGGGGCGCCGAGGTACTGCAGTAGTGCTGCACCCTGTCGCTTCGTCAGTCCCGCCAATGGAACCAGGTCCGCCGCACCGTCGCCGTGCTTGGTGTAGAAGCCAGTGATCGCCTCCGCCGCGTGGTCTGTTCCAACGACCAGCCCGCCGAGCTCGCCGGCCAGCGCGTATTGCGCGATCATGCGCTCGCGCGCCTTGATGTTGCCCTTATTGAAGTCGCTGACCTGTGTGATCCCTAGGGCTTCGCTGGTCGCGCGCGCCGACTCGTCGGTGGCTCCCTTGATATTTACTGTGACGCCCATACTCGGCGCAATAAACTCCAGCGCAACCTGTGCGTCGTCCTCGTCCGCTTGAATTCCGTAGGGCAGCCGCACGGCGCAGAAGCGGTAGGGCTGGGCCGGCTCTTCCTGCTGGGCTTGTGCATCCTCCTGGTTGAGGCGATCGACAGCCAGCTGGCACAGCCTTCCGGCGAGGGTGGAATCCTGCCCGCCGGAAATGCCCAGCACCAGCGTACGTGTGTGGGTGGCTCGCAGGTAGTCGGCGATGAACTGTACGCGACGTTTTACCTCTTCGGCTGGGTCGATGGTGGGTTGCACTCCCAATTCGGCGATGATGCGCGCATGCAGCGGGCGGGCGCCAGGGCCACCGTGGATGTCGCGTGCGCCGGGGGTGCGGTCGGTGCTGTGTGGCTTGCCAGTGTGATCTGCAGAGGAGCTCATGCCTTGATGCTAGTCCGTACGGTGGAGGATATGGCGGAGTACGTGGTGCTGTGCCGAAGATGCTGCGTGCACCCATTTGGTTTTGAGGGGCGTGGTGGGTAAACTCATCGTTTGTGTTTGTGCCGGGCGGCATGACCGGGCTTTGGCCTGGGCTGCCTGGCGATGTGAAAAGTCGATGAGGAAAGGAGCGCCCGATGAAGGTCCGTAAGTCCCTTCGGTCGCTGAAGAACAAGCCGGGCGCTCAGGTCGTTCGTCGCCGCGGTAAGGTCTACGTGATCAACAAGAAGGAACCCCGCTTCAAGGCTCGCCAGGGCTAAGAACCACAAGGTTCCACCTTCCCCCGCCGTCGCTTCGGTGCTTTGTCGCCGTTGTGAGGCGGGGGATTTTTTGT